>JBFLYA010000014.1 GCA_040757115.1 bacterium
CAGTCCCCCGCCGTCAACTGCAACGCAGGGTTAGACAAAAGCTTTGATTCGCTGTCTTTTCCTTTTTCTCTGCCTCACCGAATTATTGTGCATTCCACATTCACGGTTTGACCCTAAAATATCTCCTAAAATATCTCCTTTTTATTTTCTCACACAAAGCCACAAAGAACACAAAGGTTTATTGTTTTATTCAATTCCTTTGTGACTTTGTGTCTCTGTGTGATTATTTTTATTAGTCTAACAAGTTATTATACACTTTTGTTATATTTTATCACAACCCCATCAGAAAAGTCAAGAAAAAAATTGACAAATCGTAATTGGTTTTGTATAATCTAAATGGCTAAGTATTACTTTTGGTATGATATCAAGAAAGGAGTGAATTCTGCATGATTAATATACCAACAGATATTTTTGCCCAATATAGTTCGATACTGGCTAAAAGAGGGGATTAGGATCTTCTCATCCATTTTACTCTTTTCCTTTCAATTGCGTATAACACGATAAAACTCACCTGCCCGAGCGAAGCGAGGGTCAGGTGTAGCGATTGGTTAGACTGTTTTTTACCACGAAGAGCACGAAGGTCACGAAGATTTTACAAGACAAATCTTTTTATGCCTTCTTTCAACCTTTCTACATTGAAATTTATTAACATATAGCGGTTATTAACTGGAAGTTTACATAGGATAATACCCATAAATAAGGCATGAGAATAATCGTTCCGTTAGGAACATAATATCGGTAGGAATAGATAGACAAATCAATCAGTTCCGTAGGAACGATATATTGGTAGAAAATTTATGGAAAGATGAATTATACAAATACATCATGGGTATTATCAAGAACAATCAACATAACCCGTTGGTGATAAACGGAGTGCCAGACCATGTTCATGTATTGGTAAGCGTTCAGGTGGTGTAACAAAAGGAGATGTGGAGATTAAGGAGATAGGGAGATATTATTAAAAAAATTGAAATTAATAGAAACTAATAGAAATTTATGGAAATTTGTTGTTTTCCACAATCAATTTCTACCTATTTCTATAAATTTCAATCTATTTCTATTATCTTATCTCCATATCACTCTTATCTCCTTATCCCCTTTCTTACACTTTTGATATATAGCCTGAACGGTTACATTTGCTTTACATATTCGATATTAGTAATAGTTTTAGGTAGTTTCTTACAGAATAAAGCAACCTCTTGAGCAAATTGATAAGTTCTTTCTTCTAAATCATATTGTTTGGAATTTTGAATTTTGGTCATTGGAATTTATTTGTATTTTGGAATTTGTGATTTGGAATTTTGCCACTCACTCCGCTCTCCTGCAATCTCTAATCTCCCGTTTATAGTTTATCCTTGCTTACCTCATCTTGTTACCCAACTTGTGGGTAACGATAAGACTCCCGCCAGCGGGGGACAACGGCCAATCAATCACTTGAATGGCGACAGAGCACTAGTATACAATAATCTATTTTATAAGTCAAGTTAAATTTTTAGTTTTCAGGAAGAATCACCTGACAATCGTTGATAGTTGATAGTTTATTATAGACCATAAACTATAAACGATAAACTCTTCAAGAAATGATGATAACTATATTTGGCTCTGCAAAGGATACCTTTAATAGTTCTTCTGGAGAGCCTTTGATAATTCTTTCATCCACCGCCCCGAGTTTTTCACAAACATAGATAACCAGTGGGCAATGAACAGTAAGCAGTGAGCACTTTAAAATTTCGGCTATCTTTGATGGTGTATTGTTCCTATCAGTCAGAACAGCTATCTTGTGGTGATGTTGAAGCAGGGATGGAAGGTCGCTTATGGTGTATGGTTTGCCTTTCTTTGGGTCAGGCTCACCATGGAGGCTGAGCAAAAGGGCATCATCCCATGTCTCTTTTATCCTTGAAAAAGCAATCTGGATAGCGGATAAATCCGGAATTACCTCGATAGTATCCCTTCCGAGTTCTTCCATTGCCCTTCTCCCAATCCCAAAAAACATTGGGTCTCCAGAAGCAAGCACAGTTACATCACAATTCTGACACTTGATATAATCAAGCATCTCATCCATATTATTAATTACCCTGATATTATCCCTAATTGCTTCAAACTCTTCGTATCCTTTGAATATCTCAAAGAGTCTATTTGTGGCAAGGATAACCTTTGAATTAAGAGTAATCTCCTTTGCCCTTTTATCAAAAGGTCTATAGCCAATGCCGATAAGATAGACTTTCTTCATTTTGCCTTCCTCAAAATATAAGTATCCATCATCCAACCCCGCCTCCTTTTTGCCGCTTTTCTTATCGTTTTAATCTTCTCAATGACTTCGTTTAACCTCCCTGAAACAAGTATCTCTTCCTTATTCCCCAGATAGCCGCCCCAATAGATATCAAGTTCCTCGTCCTTAAAACGGTTAAAGGTAGCATAAGAATCTAATAAGACCGCAGTGTTATTAATCTCATTTGCTTGGTATTCCTTCAACCTTCTGCCGGTGGTAATAACAATATTTTCACCTATCCGATTGAGTGGGATTTTATGTTTTGCGGTTAGTATCTGAACAGAAGTTATCCCGGGGATGACCTCATACTCAAAATCTACAATCCCTTGTTTAAGAATATCTTGCAGTATCTCTAAATGACCATCATAGAGGCTCGGGTCACCCCAGACGAGAAATGCCCCAATCTGTCCATCTGCCATATTGTTAATCAATTTTGTGATAATCTCTGCCTTTTGGACCCGCCACTTCTTAACCCCCTCTTCATATCTGCCGCTTTTTTTTCTCTTAGGAATCTCTGCGACCACAACTCGATAACTTTTTTCATCAAGGTATCTTTTTAATATTTCCATCCTTGCTAAAGCAAGCTCATCCTCTTTTTCACCTTCTTTTTCAAGGATAAAGAAGACATCCACTTTTTTCATTGTATCAATTGCCTGAATGGTCAGGTAATCAGGGTTACCTGGTCCAATACCGATAAGATATATTTTTTTCATCTTTTCGTTCCTTGTAACTTTATTATATTTCACCACAGAGACGCAGAGAGCGCGGAGAGTAAGATTTCCTCTTCTAAACCTAAAACCATTCTTCTCATTCCATGTTTTAGCACATACTTTAAAATCCTAAATTCCAAATTCTACATTGGAATTTATTGGTGGTGTCTTAATCTAGCATAAAGGTTAAAATAGTGTATAGGGTTCTGCAAAATAGGATTTGAGGGAGACAACAAATAAATATCAAATATAAATATCAAAATGCAAAATTACAAATCAAATTTCAAAAAGGACGGGACGGTTCCTTTTATCGTTTTTCCTATGATTTTTGTTGGAAATTGGAAATTAGAAATTGGGCTTTTGTCTCTCTCCCTAATTTCCAATTTCAATCCGCAATCTTTCAAACAAAAGTGAACCGTCCCAAAAGGATTTCTATTTTAACGCTGAAAGGAAAGAGATAATTTTACATTTTGATATGTAATTTTTATATTTGCTTTTTGCATTTTGCTCTTTGGAGGAAATCCCTTTTGGACACCAAATCTGCATAGATTTCACTATTAGAGTTATTTTCAGACACCACCAATTTATTTATCCACGGATTAATTCATTTATATTCATCTTCTCTGCGTTCTCTGTGCCTCTGCGGTAAATAGTTGTTTAAATTTTCCTTCTAAATCCCAGGGCAATCAACCCAATAAATATGAGGAAGCCAGCAATGAATAAATACGGAATTGGGGCAGATGAGATACCGTCTGCCGTCTTCACTTCCTCCATCTCATACCCTTCAACCTGTGCCAGAGGTGCTATCTTTTTTGCCTTATCACCAGGGGCTATAGTTTTTTGTTTGGTCTCTGACCTCTGACTTCTGTCCTCTGCCTTCTGCCTTCTGCCTTCTGCCCTCTGCCTTCTGCCCTCTGACATCTGACTCTGTGCCTTCATAAACCCTTGCATCTGAACCTTTGAGCCAGGCACAGACATTAGCACCTGGCGGGTAAACTGTGTCAGCAAGGGATTGTTGCAGGTATGGTCACAGCAGGCAAGACCAACCTCCTGGACGCTCCGGGCATATTCCAGGGCAAGGGTTTCTATTATTTCTTTCTCTGGTTTCCAGTATTTCTTTCGCACACATTCAAGCATCCTGGCGACAACAGATTGATATGCCCACATATTTTTTGAACTGCGAAACATATCCTTTATTCCCAGTTCGTTTCTATCCAGGATGTATGTTTCATACATCTCATTCCATTTAGCCGCATCTATCGCCTCTGGCACGGTTACCTGCCAACCCCAGAGGTATTCGACGACCTTATCTATAAATCGAGACCCGGCATAGCCCTCGTTCATCATTGCCTTAATCCATTCAGGGTTCAGATACCTTGCACGCATTTCTCGTCCCATAAATTTTTCAAGGGTTTCCTGTTTTGGTTGACGGGGATTGGACATATTGGTTACATAAACCTCTGGTGTTTTCCCATCAATGGAACGGATTGCCATTGCCGTGCCACCAAGATATTGGAAAAAGTCGTCATTATCAAGCGTGGCATAGACATTGCCCGAGATGCTGTGCACCGCTACTTTTGTTCCGGAAAGGGCATTCTTAAACAGCAGAAGGCTTATATCCTCATCCAGCTCCTCCGGTCTGTTACCTTGTTCTATCTTAGTTCCCCAGAACCCCTGTCCATAGAGATGGCTCATCCGCATCAGATAGACATCAGCTACCTGTTTTTCGTTATCCCAGGTGTTGGATAAAGGAATAAGATTAGATAAGTTTGTTCCGTAAGCACCAGAAGGCACGGTAAAAAGCCGCACCGATGCCAGCCGTTCTGCCATATCCTCAGAAATGCCTTTTTCCATAAGTATCTTCTTTGCCTTAAGGATATTTAGCCGAATGATGTTGTCCGTCTCATCCTGCTGCTTTGCCAGGGATACGGCTTTATCCAGCAAATCCATAAGGTTGGAGAACAGGTCACGGTAGAGCCCTGAGGGAACAATAGTCACATCAATTCTTGCCCGACCAAGCTCATACGCTGGTATTGGTTCAACCCCGACTACCTCCTTTCGCTCATTCCATTTTGGTTTTATGCCCATCAAATACATAATCTGCGATTCCATCACCCCTTCATGACGGATGGTTTCTATCCCCCAAA
Organism: bacterium; assembly: GCA_040757115.1. Lineage (NCBI taxonomy): Bacteria > bacterium. The sequence goes on from JBFLYA010000014.1 coordinate 5,127, forward strand.
GATTGAAGGTGAGCTTATCCGGATATTTGCCATGCCGATTTTTATACCCATCAATAAGTTCCTTTGCCAATTTCACTCCCATCTCGTAGGTGGTTTTGCTGGGTATCCTCCTCGGGTCAAATGAATAGAAGTTCTTGCCTGTGGGCAGTGAATCAGGATTACGAATGGGGTCATTGCCCTGACCAGCCGGGATATATCTGCCTGAAAGTGCGGCGATGAAAGAATCAAGCTCCCTTTGTGCTGATTGGATTATCCTCTGCTCGTAATCAGCGAGTCTCTGGGCAGAAGATTCTGTGCCCAATATTGCTTCAGCCGTAGTCCTGATGTATCTTTCCTCTGGGGCACGGCCAAAGGTATGCATACCAAAAGGTGTCTGCTTCTCCCCAATATCCTGGAGGTAATGCTCCACCTCCTCAACATCTTCTTCTGTTTTGACTTCGGCAATCTTAAGGTCAGTCAATAACCCAATCCGTCGGGCAAGGTTATTAATCTCTGCAAGTTTTGTTTCAGCCAAAGACAGACTTTTCTCCCTTGCCACATTGTAATCATTAATCAAGCCTGTTAGCTCTCTCAGTTCTTTATTCAGCCTCGCCTTATCAAATGGTGGGGTCAAATGGTCAATGATGACCGCCATTCCCCTTCGTTTTGCCTGTAACCCTTCGCCAACATCATCAACGATATACGGATAGATATTTGGCAGATGCTGGATTAATGCCTCTGGTGGGTCGTTTTCGGTAAATCCAACCTCTTTGCCCGATAACCACTCATGGGTGCTGTGTTTGCCGATATGTGCCACTGCATCTGCCGAAAAAACCTTTTTGAGCCACAAATAAAAGGCAACATATTGGTGATGTGGACTAAGGGTAACACTGTGATAGAGTTTTTTGACATCCTGCTCCCAACCGCGTGAGGGTTGCGGCATAAAAAGGATATTCCCATACTTCACCGCCGGGATAACAATGTATTTCTTTCCTCGGTCATCTGTCCATGTCATAATCTTGCTATCCTCTGGCCGTCCCCAGTCTCTGAGCATAGCCGTGGCCATCCCTTGCGGCAGTTCTTCAAACCATTGTTTGTAGAGGTTCATTGGAATAAGCACTGGTTTGCCTGTTCTCACCAACCTATCCAATTCCCCTGGCGCCCAATTGCCAATATTCCTGCCGTAAGTAAGAATATCATTGAAGAGCATCTCCTTCTTAATTTCCCCGGTCCCAAAATCATATCCTTCTATCTTCATTCGCTGTAATATCTCCCACAGGCTTTCTGGCAGGACATTGAGATACGATGCCCCAACATTTTGCTTGCCCGGGGGATAGTTATAATAGATGATGGCAATCCTTTTGTCCCTGTTGGGTTTATCCTGCAAATTTATCCATCCCTTTACACGGTCAATGAGTCGCTCAACCCGTTCAGGGATTGGTCGCTCTTCGATGTATTCAATTCCATTTTCAACCATCCTTTCCCTTGAAGCAATAACCGTGGGCTGGCTAATTCCAGCCATCTCCGGACCCGCAATCTGCCAGGAACGCTCAAAGATATTAAGTCCAACTGCAGATGCCTCCCATTCTTCTTTCGATTGGGTGTAAAGGGGAATGGCATTAATCACTGGCACATTGAGTCTGGTGAGTAAAGGGATAACGACTTCTGGCTTGATCCCTAATTTCATACTATGAGCTACGAGGCAATGTATCCTGCTCTTGCCTTCTTCATCAAAGAAAAACCGCTCAATGGGAATTTCGGGTGGATAGCCATAAACAGGAAGAACGCTAAACCCTTCCTGCTCTAAAGATTCAATCACACTATCCACGGTCAAAAGATTACCTGAGTCAAAATTGCTTTTGTAAAAAAGAACCCCAACCCATTTATCACCATTCGGCTGGTAGGATTTTAAGAACTCATTCAGATTTGCCACCACCCGTCTCTCTTTTCTAAGATAGATGCCAGACTGAGGAATTGGAGATGGCTCTTTCCATGGTAGTTTAAGCCCAAAATCACGGCTCAAGACAAAAAGCAACATATTCCTGATATTCTCAAAACCATTCTCCTTGTAGTATGCATTAATCTGTTCATCGTCGATGATTCCCATATCCTGATGCTCTTTGCTATAAATTCCTCCAAAACCATAAACCTTACCGCCATTTTTTACGACCTGTTTAATGTAAGGCTTTGCCAGTTCCACAACCTGACGGTCCATAATCCGAAGAAGAAAGACAACCTTTGAATCTGCAATCTCTTCCGCGGTTTTGAGTCTATTCTTAATAGAATATGAGGTATAGACCTTGAAGGCAACTTTTCCCGAAAGATGTGGATATTCTTTTTGTATGGATTTGACTGTGTCGAGGGCGAGCTTTGAATGGGTATCGCCAGGCATCAGGCTAATCGTTAAAGGTTGTGCCTGTCCAGAAGACAGAGGACAGAAGACAGAGCACAGAATAATACAAAACATACATATTCTATCAATGGTTTTTATCATTTCTACACCTTACCTTCTAAAAAATCGGGGTTCGGAACTCGGGACTCGGGGTTCGGGACTCGGGAATAAAAGAATCCCCGACCCCCGAAATCGGAACCCCGAGTGCCCGAATCCCGATTTTCATCATCCTTGTGAGCCGTAAGACTAAATGAGGGTCTCTCCCTATTTTATCCGTGCTAATCCGTGTTAATATGTAGTAGGTGGTAGGTGGGATGTGGGATGTATGCTTTCCCACCTACCACCTTCCATCTACTACCTACCATCAGTGGCTGAATAGTTACTTTATTTCTATGTCTTCTCTGTTCCTCTGCGTCTCTGCGGTAAATTACCCCCTGAACGGTTGAAGATTTCCAATAACTGAAGATAAACCTCTTTTGGTGTGATAAATACCCCGCCGGGTTTGCCATAAAAGTGGACAGGTATTTTGCCTTCGACGGCTAATTTCACATCCTCAACCATTTGTCCTAAATTCAACTCAACCACTAAAAAAGATTCTGGAGTGGTTTGTTGGATAACTTGTGTGGGAAATGGGTAGAGGGTAATTGGTCTAATCAGACCGGCTTTTATTCCTTGTTTGCGGACTCGGTTTATTGCCTCTTTGCAAATTCTGGCGACCACTCCAAAGGCAACAACGATTATTTGGGCATCTTCAATTTCATAAGTTTCATAATCTACTTCTTTTTGCATCTCTTGATATTTTTGGTGTAGTTTCCAATTATGAGCCTCTAAATTTTTAGGGTCAATATATAGTGATTTGATGGTATTTGGTGGTCTATTTTTTGCCCCGGTTAAAGTCCAGGTTTTAGGTGGGAGGTTAACCTTTTTAATTGGTTTTAATTCAACTGGTTCAATCATTTGTCCTAATAATCCATCGGTTAAAATCATTGTTGGATTACGGTATTTATCCGCTAAATCAAATGCCTTTTGAGTTAAATCAACTGCTGACTGAATAGAATCCGGGGCTAAAACAATCAAGTGATAATCTCCATGTCCGCCGCCTTTGGTTGCTTGAAAGTAATCGGATTGAGACGGTGCAATATTTCCCAGTCCAGGTCCTCCACGAGAGACATTGACAATCACTCCTGGCAATTCACATCCCGCCATATATGAGAGACATTCTTGTTTCAGGCTAATACCCGGGCTTGAGGAAGAGGTCATTGCACGAGCACCGGTGCACGCCGCACCAAAAACCATATTTATTGCCGCTATTTCACTCTCTGCCTGTAAAAATACCTTGCCTTCCTGTGGTAGCCTTTTCGCCATATGGGCGATTAATTCATTTTGTGGGGTAATGGGATAACCAAAGTAACATTCACATCCAGCTAATATCGCCGCCTCAGCGATGGCTTCATTCCCGGTCATTAATATCTTACTCATTTATACACCTCAATGGCTATATCCGGACAGATAATAGCACATAATTTACACCCATTACATTTATCAGAAGGGATAAAATATGCTGGATGAAGACCTGCCTGGTTTAATTCATCACTCATCGCAATTAAATTATGCGGGCATACTGTTGTGCATAACTCACAACCTTTACATCTGTTACTATCAATTATTATTTTACCCATTGATTTTGCCTTTGGGGGTCAGACTTTTCTAATTTCCAGTTTCCAATTAATTGTAAGCGTTCAGCCATCAGGTATCAGCAATCAGTTAACATCCAGGAAATCAGGATAGTAACAAATCCTACAATTTTGCGTAAAGGGTGTCTATGTGTCTGGTAGTCTATGTAACCCAGACACTTAGACACCCAGATACCAGACTACCTGAACGGTTACAATTAATTTACCAGACAAGATGCTGGCACGACCTCAATCCCATACTCTTTTAATTTAGGCACCATTTCTACTAATGCCTCTGCCGTCGCGTCTTTAATCGCATGTCCTATGCCAATTGCATACCCCTTCTGCTTAGCTCGATAAATAAGTTCATTTATTTGCTCTTTCACATATTCTGTATCGTTAATATTATCTAAGAAAACAGTGCGTTGATTGGTCGGGACACCTTTTCTTTTTGCCAATTTATATGCCACAGACCGACCAGTCGTTACACTATCAATAAAGTAAAGATTTTTTGTTTTAACCTTGTCTAAGACATAAGTCATTGTTACCTCATCTGCCGTGGCTTTAGAACCCATATGGTTATTTATCCCTACAACATGAGGGATGTCATTTATTGCCCCCTCAAGATTTCTTGCTATCTCTTCTTGAGACATACCAATCAGAACAGCATATTTATAGGGCTTCATATTGTGGCCAGCTTCGCATAATTTATCCTCTTTGGTCATCCTTGAATTACCACAATTTTCCATTGGCATATGGAGCATTACTTCCATCCCTTTTTCATAACACTGATTAGCAATTTGTCTTGAATATTTTAGTCCTGGCAAAATACTGAAGGTTAAAGGAGCCTGTATGCCAAGTAACTTTTTTGCACAGCCATTCAGACTATATCCGGCATCATCAAGAATAATGGCTATTTTCGCTGTTCCTGTGCCTTTCCAGGCTCTTTTATCAACCAGAGAAGAATAATAAGGCAAAATTTTTTTTGTCCCTTCAGTTTTTTTTTCTTCTTTAGGTTTTGGGATTCTCGGCTTTTCAACCACTTTTTCCAGTTCTTTTTCTTCTAATCTTTTGGTTTCTTCTAACGCCATCCCTATCTCTTCTGAAGTTGGAATCTCCTTAGGAATCTGAAGATACGCTAATGCCATAGTAAAACCAAAGAAAGAGATACTTACGGCTAAAACTGTGATTATGCTGATGAGAAGACTATCTTTTTTCATTCCAATTCCTCTTTCTTCTTTTCTCTGATTACTTCTGGTTCTGCCACTGCTTCTTCTTTTACTACTTCTACTTCTTCTTTAGGTGTGGAAATAGATAATACGATTGCCTCCGGGTCGGCTTTAAGTTCAATCCCTTTTTCTACAACTAAATCTTTCACATAAACTACTGCCCCTAATTCTAAATTAGTGACATCTACCGGAATGTTGTTTGGGATTTGTGTTGGGAGAGTGCTAATCTCTATATCCCACATAATTTGTTCTAAAATACCACCTTCTTGTACCCCTTTGGCACTCCCAATTATTTCTATTGGCACCCTGATGGTTAATTTTTCTTTTAATGATATTCTCAAAAAATCAGCATGCAATAAAAGATTTTTAAAGGGATGGTTTTGCCTTTCTTTTAAAATCACCGTTTCTGTCGAAGCAGGTAATTTCAGGTTGATAAGCACATTTGCCCCTCCTTTATGGAGAATATGAATTAAATCTGCTGATTTAAACTCTATTGGAGTAACTTCTTTTTTGCCTCCATAAACCACTCCCGGAACAAATCCTTTCTCTCTTAATCGACGACAATATTCTTTGCCTGACTCGCTTCTTGTGGTCGCTTCTAATAGTACCTTTTCCATTTTTTTAAATACCCCCTTCTTATTTGTTAATTAGTTAAATAGTTACCAACATTAAATAAATAAAGAGCTAACTGAGGATTCTTGATGAGTTCTTGTTATTGCCTCACCTAAGAGTTTCGCTACAGAGAGCACTGTAATTTTATTAGTTTTTTCTGCTTTTTCTCTCAGAGGGATAGTATTGGTTACCACCACCTCTTTAATCGGTGAATTATTAATTCGTTCAATTGCTGGGCCAGATAATACTGGATGAGTAGCACAGGCATATATATCTAATGCCCCCTTTTGTTTCAAGGCATTAGTTGCCTCGGTTAATGTGCCAGCGGTATCAATTATATCATCGAGGATAATTAAATTTTTATCCTCAACCTCACCAATAACATTCATTACCTCAGCCTTATTTTTGGTTTGGCGTCGTTTATCAATAATAGCAATAGAGGCATTGAGTTTACTGGCAAGTGCTCGTACTCGCTCGACCCCACCAGGGTCAGGAGAAACTAAAACTAAATCTTTTATCTCCTTTTTCTTGAAATATTCGACGATGACTGGTGTGGCAAATAAATTATCAACAGGTATGTCAAAAAAACCCTGTATCTGTCCAACATGAAGGTCAACGGTCAAAACCCTATCTGTGCCCGCAACGACAATGAGATTTGCAACTAACTTAGAACTAATTGGCACCCGTGGTTGAACCTTTCTATCCTGACGAGCATAGCCATAGTAAGGTATGACCGCAGTAATCCGTTTTGCCGATGACCGACTAAAGGCATCAATCATTATTAAAAGTTCCATTATATTTTGATTTCCTGGTGGAGAGGTAGGCTGAATAACAAAAACATCCTTTCCTCGAACATTTTCATTGATATGAACACAGGTCTCTCCATCGGCAAATGAACTTACTTCTATATCTCCAACAGGTATTTGCAAATAATCACATATTTCTCTGGCTAATTCTGGATTAGCATTCCCAGAAAATACTTGCATATCGTTAATTTGTGACATTAGTTGCCTCCTTTATAATCTCTTCCACCCTTTTCAAGTCATCCTGTGTATTTATCCCTATTACCTCGATTGGGTCAGGTATTTGAAGGGTTATTATTTTTTCTCCCTGTTTTTTTAGAATTCCAACAACATCAGTTAGATAATATTCGCCTTGTTTATTATCCGCCGTTATCTTTTTTAGGGCAGAAAATAAATCCTTACTTTTAAAACAATAAGTTCCTGTATTAATTAAGTTAATTGCCTTTTCCTGCTCTGTAGCATCCTTTTCCTCAATAATTTCACATACATTACCAGAGGCATCTGTTATTATTCTGCCATATCCAGTTGGGTCATCTATGGTTGTTGTAAGGATTGTTACTGTTGCATTAGATTGTTGATGAGTTTGAATTAACCTTTCAAGAGTGCTACTTTTTAGTAAAGGAGTATCTCCGCAAAGGACTAAGATATTCCCTTCAAAATCAGACAATATCTTTTCTGTTTGAGCAACAGCATGTCCTGTCCCGAGTAACTCTTCTTGAACAACTATCTCTACCTTTTTATTTTTAACTAATTGGGCTACTTTTTCTTTTTGATGTCCAACAACAATAATAATTCTTGCCGATAAAAAAAAGGAAAGAGTGTCCAGGACATATTCTATCATTGGCTTATGGCACAGTTTATGAAGCACCTTCGCCAAATCAGATTTCATCCTCTTTCCTAATCCTGCGGCTAAAATAATTATAGCAATTCTATTTCCCATGAATTCTTTCTTTCGAGTAACTATTCACCACGAAGAGCACGAAGGGCAGGGAGATTGGACAAGACAAATCTTTTTATGCCTTCTTTCAATCTTTCCACATTGAAATTTATCAATACACCAACTTTGATATTTGCTAACTTTATTAGATAATTCATCAAATTTTACTTCGTGCTCTCCGTGCCCTTCGTGGTGAATAGTTACGCATTTTTTAGGCTGGGGTGGAAGGACTCGAACCTCCGAATGCGGGAGCCAAAGTCCCGTGCCTTACCAACTTGGCGACACCCCAATTAACAAAAAGTCAAGGTCGCGGTTAAGAAACACAGCAAAAAAACTCTCTTTTTCCTTAACCTATCTCTTTATTATGCCTGCTGGTATGCTTCTAATACCTTGTCTTGCAGTGTTTGTCTAAATTCAGCGCTAATTGGATGGGCAATATCTTTTAATGCCCCATCTTTTGTCAGTCTATTAGGCATAGCGATAAACATTTCCTCTTGCCCCTGAATGACTTTAATGTTATGCACCACAAATACATCGTCAAATGTTACTGATACCCACGCCTTTAATTTCGAGTCATTCTCTATTCGTTTAACCCGAATGTTAGTAATTTCCATTGATTCACCTCTTTAAGAGTAGTCAGTAGTCAGTAGTTAGTAGTCAGTAAAGAATAGTGCTAAGTCAAAATTATTTTTTGTAAGATGCCTCAACCTTAACCTGATAGTACCCATGAATTCAATCTTGAAGAGGCAATAGTTATTTCCCTTTACTGACTACTGACTACTGACTACTGTTTACTGTTTATTGCATATTTTTTGTCACAAAGATTATCTCATCACCCCCCTTTAATTTATCATAGATGTTAACTGCCTCTAACTGTGTTTTAACAATTCCAAAAATACTTGACCCACTACCTGACATAAGCGCTCCCAGAGCACCGAGATTAATGAGTTTTTCTTTTAATTTTTTAATCACCGGATATTGCAGGAGCACAATTTCTTCTAATGTATTGTAAAGCAAATTTGAAATTTGTTCTATATTACCTTCTTTAACGACATCTAATATTATTTTACTCTTTATTGGCTCATTTGTCAACATAAAATTTACATTTTCATATACTTTAGCCGTAGAAATTTTTATTTTAGGCCAGATTATAATCACCCAGAATTGTGGTAAAGGAGGTAGAGGAGTAAGGGTTGTCCCAATTCCTGTTGCATAAGATAATCCTTGGTTAATGATAAAGAAAGGGACATCTGCCCCCAATTTAGAAGATAGGAGAATCATCTCGGTTTGACTCAATCCCAATGACCACAATTTATTCAAGCCAATTAATGTTGTTCCTGCATCAGAACTGCCTCCACCTAAACCCGCTCCAATCGGGATATTTTTTTCAATCTTTATTTTTACTCCTTTTTTGACCTCTAATTCTTGTTTTAAAAGATTAGCCGCTTTATAGGCTAAGTTTTCTACACCAGGAACCTCTGGACATTCTAACTCAATTCCGTCATCCTTGCTTTCTAAAATGATGGTATCGTATAATTCGACTTTTTGCAAGATAGTTTCTAATTCATGGTAACCATCCTGTCTTTTAGCGATGACATTTAAAAATAAATTTATCTTTGCGGGGGCTAATAGTTTTATCATTTTATAACATATATCTTCTTAATCTAATATTTAAAAGTATGCCTAAAGAAACCATAGTGATACAGAGTGAAGAGCCACCATAACTTACCAGAGGTAAGGTTAGACCGGTTACCGGCATTATACTCAGAGATATACCAACATTCATAAAGACCTGGACAGCAATCATAGTAATTATCCCCGAGGCTAATAAACAACCAAAATTATCCCTTGAAGAAAAGGCAATATAAATACCGCGGTAGATAATAATTAAAAAGAGCAATAAAGTAGTAATTACCCCGATAAATCCTAATTCTTCCCCAATAACTGAGAAGATGAAATCAGATTGACGCTCAGGTAAAAAACCCAGTTGACTTTGTGTCCCTCGAAAAATTCCTTTACCCAGTAGTCTACCGGAGCCTATGGCGATTTTAGATTGAATAATATTATACCCGGCGCTTAAAGGGTCAATCCCGGGGTCAATAAATACCACAAGTCGTTTTCTTTGATAATCCTTTAAAAAACCATTGGCAACTAACGAAACAAGAAGGCTGATACTGATGATTCCTAGTATTAACCCAAATTTATTAAAGGTAATACTCCTTCTAAATAATTTTGTCATATAATATATGGTTACTGTAAGTCCCGATAGACAAAGTAAAGAGATTAAAGTATGTTTAAATGAACTAATAGACCGATATAGAAAATGGATAACAGGTATTTTATGAACTATCTGAAGTTGTTCCCAGCTTAAAAATAGGGTAAAAACCATAATTAAAATACTTATCGAGGTCAATGAAACTAAATAGATTGGTTTAGCCCCTGTGATGTAAAACATAACTAATACTACCGGGAAAAAAACTAATGTAGTTCCCACATCAGGCTGCATCAGAATAAGAAATATCGGTAAGGCAACTAATCCTATTGGATAGATAAATTCTTCAATCGAGGTTAATCCTTCTCGTTTAGTCGAAAGGTATTCAGCCAGGATAATAATCGTGGCTAATTTAGCGAATTCTGCGGGTTGAAATGAAAAAGGACCTATAACTACCCAACTTCTTGCACAACGAATCAAAGGACCTCCCACCAATACAAATATTAATAAAACTATCACCAGAATATACAATATTCGCGAGTATTTACCTAATAGTTGATAATCAAATGAAACGGCAGCGGTTAACCCCAAAAGTCCTATTCCAAACCACATTGTTTGTTTGAGCCATAAGAAATTAGAGTCTGAGGATTGAGTAGCACTGTAAATCATAAGTATCCCCAGACAGACAATTAAAATCACACAACTAAAGATAATGTAATCAAACCCTTTTTTTAGACTAAAATTAAGCATAGTTCTCCTGAAACTCGGGACTCGGGACTCGGGACTCGGGACTCGGGATTCGGGACTCGGGATTCGGGAAGAAAGAAACTCTCAGCAATTCCCCCTTAATAAAGGGGGTTAGGGGGTTGTCCTTCTCCCATTTTCATTGCCCTTTGTGAGCCTTGGCTCATGTCCGTTTCCCCTGAAAATGTCTGTAAGTTATTGTAATTGCTTGACTTAGAAAACCACATTTTCATCGTCATTTGTGAGTCGCAGACTCATGACCGTTTCCCCTGAAAATAGGAAGTAGAAAGTAGAGAGTAGAAAGTAGAAAGTAAAGAAAACATCACTCCTCCCGCTTATCTCCTTACCTCCCACCTTCTATCTCCTACCACTATTTCCCCTGAAAATCGGGACTCGGGACTCGGGATTCGGGAAGAAAGAAACTCTCATCAATTCTCCCTTAATAAAGGGGGTTAGGGGGTTGTCCTTCTCCCATTTTCATTGCCCTTTGTGAGCCTTGGCTCATGTCCGTTTCCCCTGAAAATAAGGAAGTAGAAAGTAGAGAGTAGAAAGTAGAAAGTAAGGAAAGACAAGCCTCTTCTTTCTCTCTCTACCCTCTACTATTTTCATCGTCATTTGTGAGTCGCAGACTCATGACCGTTTCCCCTGAAAATAGGAAGTAGAAAGTAGAGAGTAGGAAGTAGAAAGTAAAGAAAAGATCACTCCTCACGCTTATCTCCTTACCTCCCACCTTCTATCTCCTATCTACTATTTTCATCTTCGTTTGTGCCCAGTCCCTGTGGGCATGAGCGTTTCTCCTTTTTAAAGAAGGTTGAGTCACGGAAGGAGAAGTAATTTTTCTCTGCCGATTTCTTTCTTAACCCTTAACCGCTCAACTTTCTTTAAATATCGACCAATCCATTTGTTCTAAAATTCTTCTTGCGACTGGAACTGCTTCTATACCTCCTTTACCTCCATGTTCGACAAGAACGGCGATAACTACTTTCGGGTCATCCACCGGGGCAAAGCAAACAAAGAGGGCATGGTCTTCCCCGGTAGGATTTTGCACCGTTCCTGTTTTACCACCTATTCTTAAATAAGGTAAATAAGCCTTTTGACCTGTTCCTTTAGCCACGACATCCTCTAATCCTTTGAATACTACTTTTTGAGTCTGATTTGATAAAGGAATAATCCTTTTTACCCAGGGATTAAATATCTTTATATTTCCAGAAGAATCTATCATTTGTTTAGCTATTCTTGGTGTAATGATCTTGCCACCATTTACAATTGCACTTAAAGCACAGGCCAATTGTAGTGGTGTGCTTAAAATATATCCCTGACCGATACTCAAATTAACTGTTTCTCCCCAATACCATGATTCTTTAAATTTTTCTTCTTTCCATCTTCGAGTAGGAACTAATCCACTTGCTTCAGCAGGCAAATCAATGCCTGTTTTCTCTCCTAATCCTACTTGCTGGGCAAATTTTGAGATTTTATTTATCCCCAATTTAATCCCAACTTGATAGAAAAAGATATTACAGGAATGAGCAAGTGCATCCATAACATCTACAGAGCCATGTTTTTCTTTTTGGAAACAAATAAACCTTTTATTCCCTAACCAGTATATTCCCCCACAAGAATATCTTGTGCCCTCGTTTATAATTTCATCTTCTAATGCCGCGGTCGCCACGATAATTTTAAATACGGACCCGGGGGAATATTGTGCTTGAATTACCCGATTAAGTAATGGATATTGTTTATCAGAAAATATCTGTTTAGCCTGAGTAGAAGTCATATGCCCTAAGAACATATTTGGGTCAAAACCTGGCTTGCTAACTATAGATAATATTTCACCATTATTAGGATTCATCACGACTACTGCCCCGGATTTCTCACCAAGAGCCTCATTGGCTATTTCTTGTAACCGCTTATCAATGGTCAAAATTAGATTATTACCAGGGATTGGTTCCATATTACCTAAAACCTGTAATTGTCTTCCACGAACATCGACTTCAATTTGTTTCCCACCATTTTTGCCTCTTAAAGAAAGGTCATAATATCCTTCAATCCCTGATTTCCCAATTAAATCACCATATTTATATCCATCATTGTATTTATGGATAAGTTCTTCTTTACTAATTTCACCAATATATCCTAAGAGATGACTACAAATGGGACCATAGGTATAATATCGTTTTTGATTAACTTGAATCATAATACCTGGTAGTTCGGTTGTTCGTTCAGCGACTTTAGTCAGGATTTCACGGTCTACATCAGCAACGATTACCGTGGGTTCAAAAGGCTTATTTTTTTTCGCCTGAATCTTCTCCATCACCTCTTTTAGATTAATTTCTACTATTTCTTTTAACTTGATTAGTGTTTGTTCTATTTCATTTTTGTTCAAGCCAAGTTGAATGATGGCAATGTCAAATGAAGGTATATCTTGGGCTAATATCTTCCCATTGCAGTCATAAATCATTCCTCTTGAAGCAGTAATTGGTATTAACCGAATACGGTTATTTTCCGAGACCTTTTGATAATAATTTCCTTTTATTATCTGTAAATAGATTGCTTTAACAATTAATATGGCAAAAGCGATTATAATAATTGTAGTTAATCGAACAAGTCTTTGCCGTAATCTTTCTAATTCAGATTCAGTCGGTTCAATATGCATTATTCTTCTCCTGATTTTGTTTTGTGGATTATCGGGTAAATAAGAATCCCCAGAATGGTATTATAAATGGCAATAAAAAAAACTCTATTCAGTGAGGAAATTCCAGGGGAAATAATGAATATAGATTGAATGGCAAAGATTAATAAATTCTGGATGAGTGTAAATATAAAAATAGATAAAGAAATAGAAATCAAATTTTCTTTATGGATTTTTTTTATACTACTTACTGATAATCCAATAATCAGTTTTGTAAAGGTATTAATTCCCTGATTAATACCTGAAAGACTATCCTGTAATATCCCGGCGATAAATCCTATTATTCCTGCCTCAAATGATGAGTGTTTAAAGGCAAAAAAGATTATTATAATCAGGAGTAAATCTGGTTTTATTTCACAAATAGTTAAGACATCTGCGTAGACTGTTTGTCCAACTAAACATAGAATAATTATTCCAATCCACATTACCCAATACACTTAACCATTTCCTTTACCATTGGTTGTTTTATTTGTTAAATAATTCTTCTCCTCTATTTTTTTAAAGTGGGTTTAGATATTTCTTTACTTACAATTACCAATACTTCTTCTAATTTAGAGAATTTAATCGCCGGAAGAATATCCACTTCACGAAACAAACCACGGTCTTTTAATCCAACATAGACTACATATCCTACAAATAATCCTTTTGGAAAAACCCCACCATCTCCTGAAGTAACCACAATATCATTTTTAACCACATCCGCATCATAAGGTAAGAATTTTAATTTACAAAATCTATAGTTATCCCCTTCAATAATTCCTTTTTCATTAGAGCGGAGGATTTGTGTGCCAATCATACTATTTTGGTCATTCAGAAGTAAAACTGAAGCCGAATGATTTTCTACTCCAATGACTCTTCCCACTAATCCTTCTTTTCCATCTTGATAAGTAACTACTGGCGCAAGTTTATAAATCCCATCCTTTTTCCCTTTATCAATGATGACCGTGTTGGTCCAATTACTTGGGTCGTAACTAATGACCCTTGCCGCTATAGTTTCATAAGGAAGCCTGCATTTATAGTCTAATAGTTTTTTTAATCTTTTATTTTCATTTAATGCAGATTGCCATTCTTTGCGTTCTGAGGCAAAATATCTCTCTTTTTCTCTAAGTCTTTGATTTTCATTTCGTATTGATTGAAGTTCTTTAATCGTAGAGAAAAAGTCTTTTGTAGAAAATTTTATTTCTGCCCCCAGAAGTTGAAAAGGAAGCAGGATATTCATAATTCCTCGTTTTAAATATCCTGTGGATAAGGATGTATGACTAGCCATTAAAATAATAGAAATAGATAGTAAAACAATAATAACATTTGTTTTCGCATGTTTCCATAAGAAACCAGTCATTTTTAGTATCCTCTTCTTTGAAAATTGGTAACCGTTCAAGTGGTAATTTACCGCAGAGACGCAGAGGAACAGAGAAGACATAGAAATAAATCACATCACATAAAAGATTATTGATGCAGACATTGAAATACTTATGACCTGCTTGCCGAATGTTCAGCAAGCACACCAGATTTGTTAATCCATCCCTGATGAAAATCAGGGATGTTAAACGTTTCGTCCATAGATTTTATTTTTTTTCTCTGCGTCTCTGTGTCTCTGCGGTGAACAGTTACATACACTCAGAAATCCAAAATCGAAATTTTTTTCAGGAACCTTCTTCTTCTGTTCCTGTTCTAAAAGTAGTGCTCCACCTCATCCCTCCTTTTTTACGAGCCATATGTAAATTTTTCAACTCATCTAAATATCTACCTGTTCCAATAACGACGCATCTCAGTGGGTCATCCGCTAAGATAACTGGTAATCTTGTTTCTTGAGAAAGTAACCTATCTAACTCGCGTAACAAGGCACCGCCACCAGATAAAACTATACCGCGGTCAACAATATCTGATGCTAATTCTGGCGGTGTTTCCTCTAATGCTGTTTTAACTACTTCGACAATAAAACTGATAGGTTCTTTTAATGCCTCTCGGACTTCTTCTGATGTAATTCTAAGTGTTCTTGGTAGGCCAGTCATCGTATCTCGGCCTTTTATTTCCATTGATTGTTCTTCTGGTAATGGATATGCGGAGCCAATTTTAATCTTCAGCTCTTCAGCGGTGCGTTCGCCAATCAGGAGTGAATGGGTTTTTTTCGTATATTGAACGAGTGCTTCATCCATTTCATTGCCAGCAATCCGAATGGATTTACTTACCACCATCCCCCCTAAGGAAATGACTGCTACCTCTGTTGTGCCACCACCTATATCAACAATCATATTTCCTGCTGGTTCATAAACTTGAATATTAGAGCCGATAGCGGCGGCCATAGGTTCTTCAATGAGATAAACCTCTCTTGCTCCTGCTTGTTCTGCGGCTTCACGCACTGCCCTTCTTTCTACCTCAGTTATTCCAGATGGAACACCAATTACAATTCTCGGTCTAACCAATGCCCGTCGATTATGGACTTTGGTAATAAAATGACGAATCATTCGCTCCGTAATCTCAAAATCAGCAATTACACCATCTTTCAAGGGTCTGATGGCAATAATATCTCCTGGTGTCCGTCCTAACATCCGTTTAGCTTCTTCTCCCACGGCTAAAACGGCTCTTGATTCTCGCTCTATAGCTACGACTGACGGTTCACAAAGAACAATACCTTCACCCCTAACATGCACCAGAGTATTGGCTGTCCCTAAATCTATCCCAATATCATTAGAAAATAAACCAAATAAAGAATTCAGTAACATTGTTTACCCCCTTTTTATCCTTATCCTTACCCACATCTTTTACTGGACAGATTAGATAGAAATTCCAAATTTCAAGCACCAAATTCCAAATAAATTCCAAAGACCAAATTCCAAAGTTCATTCTTTCTGTTGGATGCAAGATGAATTCCGCAGATTTTCAAGATTTTAAACATATTAGCCACAGATGAACACGGATTTTTTTGTTGTAAGGATAGAGTTTGTTTCTGTCGGGGCCGGGAATCAAATAAAATGCGATGAATAACCGCGTTAATGCCTGTGTGGCTGAATTATTTAATTTTTTTATTATCCTGATAATCTGCGAAAATCTGTGTCCTATTATGGTTTGGAATTTTGAATTTTGGTCATTGGAATTTATTTGTATTTTGGAATTTGTGATTTGGAACTTTGCAACTCACTCCGCTCTCCTGCAATCTCTAATCTCCCATTCATAATTTATCCTTGCTTACCTCATTTTGTTACCCAATTTGTGGGTAAGGATAAGCTTTTTATCAGAAGTCAGAAGTTTTTCCTCCCCTGTTTTCTGTCCTCTATCTTAAATACTATACCAAAAATAGTTTTAATTGTCAATAAAATCTTTTATCTTTTTTTTAAATTATTTAGTTCTTCTTTTGCCTCTTTATTAGCAGGATTTATTTTTAAAACAGTTTTCAACTCCTTTTCTGCCGAGGCAATGTCTCCTTGATTTTTATGAATCTTCCCTAATTTATAATGGGCTATCTCTGAACTGCGGTTTAATTTAAGTATTGCTTTATATTCATCTTTCGCATGCTCCATCAAATCCTGTTGATAATAGAGTTCAGCCATCACTGTCCGAATTTTAATACTAATAGCCTTATCCAAATTTGGTATATTAACCGCATTACGAAATGCAGATAAAGCATTATTAGGCATTCCCTTTACTTTATATACCCAGCCAATATTATACCAGGCAGAAACATCATCAGGATTAAGTGTTTTAGCCTGCGTATATTCCTCAATAGCATCATTATACAACCCTTTTTTGAAGTAAATATGTCCTAAATAAATATGTGTTTCTGGAGTTTCAAATTTCCCTTTTAATGATTTTTTTAATGCAGATTGAGCTTGCTCGTAATAATCTTTTCCCTTTGCGTATCTACTTAACTTAAAATATGCTATCCCACATTGATAATGAACTTGAGGTGAGATTTTCTCCTCTTTTTCATCTAATTTAATTGCATTTTGATAATATTTAAGGCTATTTTCAAGTAAAATCGCTACTTCTTTTTCATTTCCCTTGAGTTCTTCCTCCAGTGCCTTATGATAATAACACTCTCCCAATGAAATATATGCCTCGATATTAGCCGGGTCTTTTTCTAATATCTTTTTGTATTTTAAAGATATATCTTGTTTGGGAGTATAAGTCTTACTTATCCCTAAAAATATAAGGCTGATGAAAATAAGAAGTAAGATTATTTTTATAATAAAATTAGGTCTTTTGTCTTTACCTCGATATATACTTTTTTTACGGACCGGGCTATATACTTTCATTGTTACTCCTTGATTGAGCCTGTGATTCAGACACTGGACATCAGACACAAGACTATAGACTCTATTTATGGAGGAAATTAGTGACATTTGGGAAACCATCCTCAAAACTTGGTGGTGTCTGAAAATAACTCTAATAGTGAAATCTATGCAGATTTGGTGTCCAAAAGGGATTTCCTCCAAAGAGCAAAATGCAAAACTCGTTTATAGTTTATGGTTTATAGTTTATAGTCTATAGTCCTTCAACTATCTACTATCAACTATAAACTATCTTTGCCAAAGTTCAGTAAAATTATCTCTTTCCTTTCAGCGTTAAAATACTTGAAGCAAAGATATTACCAAATTCCTCCAACTCTTTGAGAAACCATACTACTTCCTATTGCTCACCAATTCTTCTTTGAGAGACACTATCCTTTGGCAACTTATCGATGAATTCTATAAGTCGCAGAGTAAAGTTATACAGTCTTTTCTTGAAGTCCTTTTTGAAATTTGATTTGTAATTTTGCATTTTGATATTTGATATTTTACAGGTCTAACTCTCAGTCATCTCTCCCAAATCCTATTTTGCAGAACCCTATACACTATTTTAACCTTTATGCTAGATTAAGACACCACCCAAAACTTCACTCCCTGAATTTTTCCTAAACCTTACCTATGTCCGTGACAATGTCAGTGAAGAAACTCCTTCAACTCATCCAATACTTCCAACTCTTTCTACTCTTTCAACTCTTCCAGCAGAAGTATAGGCAGGTCTCCTCATCCTTCATTCTTCTGCAATTTCTGCCTACTTTAGTCTGAAGTCTGATGTCTATAGTCTACTGTCTGAATCACAGGCCCCTTGTAAGACAATTGTTAATTCACCCTTTGGTAGAGTTAAATTAAGTTTTTCAATCACTTCGCTTATCCTTCCTCGAAGGACTTCTTCAAATTTTTTTGTCAATTCTCGCATCACCGCCATTTGTCTATCTCCAAGAATTTCTAAGATATCATTTAGACTCTTGAGGATACGGTGCGGGGATTCAAAAAATACCACCACCCTTTTTTCTTCCTTTAATTTTTTGAGAAGTCTTATGCGGTTTTTGTGAGTAGATGGCAAAAATCCTTCAAAGATAAAATGTTTTGTCGGAAAACCTGAAATGACTAATGCTGTAAGAATAGCTGTTGGACCAGGAATCGGAACTATTCGTATTTTATTTTCTATTGCCTGACAGACTAAATCATACCCCGGGTCTGATACGCCAGGCATCCCGGCATCCGAAACTAAAGCTATATCCCTACCTTTTTGTAATAAGTTAATGAGATACTTACCTTTTTTAAACTTGTTATGTTGATAGTAAGAGGTAATTTCAGTTTTGATTTGATAATGATTTAAAAGTTTTTTTGTAACCCTTGTATCTTCAGCGGCAATTAAATCTACCTCTCTGAGGACGCGCAATGCCCTTAAGGTAATATCTTCTATGTTTCCAATTGGAGTCCCACATAGATAAAGTGTTCCCACTGATACTTTTTTATCCATAATTTTATCTATTAAATGATGATGTTGTTAATTATATCATAACTATACCTACCTTTGTCAAGAAACTTTTGCACGATAACAAAATATTATAGTAGTTATTAACGAAAATTTCTCATAGAACAGATATAGCAACAGGGTTGATGGTTTATAGTTTATAGTTTATAGTTGATAGTTTCATAGACTATCAACTATCAACAATACTAATGTGAACTTTTGGTTAATACTTACTATGATTTAATAGAAACAGGCAACAGATGAACAGAAGTGGCTTTAAATATTAAATAAACTTCAGAACCTGATTTTAGTTCCAGTGAAATTACTGATTGTTTTGTAACAAGAGAAGTTAGTGATAAATTATTGCAACTAACCTCAACGGAATAAATTGCGCCAATATTCTCAATTTTTTTAATTTCCCCTTTAAAGCAGTTGCGTGCTGAGGAAACAATGGGAGTTTTTGAAATTAAGATATCTTCAGGTCTTATAATTCCTGTCACCTTACCGGATAATATATTATTTACAACATTTATTTTTAAGCCACCTGCCAGAAGATAAGTTTCTTCCCTTTCTTTTAAAATCTCACCTGAAAATATATTTTCTGAAAGTGAAAATTCAGCAATATCTACGGATAATGGAGTTTCAAAAATATCTTTACTATTTCCTTCCTGAACGATTTCTCCGTTTTTTAAAAAAAATATTTTATTAGCAAAATGTCTTGCTTGAAGTAAATTGTGAGTGGTAAGAATTATTGTTTTTTTTGATTGGACAAGTTCAAAAATAATCTCTTGAATCCTTTTTGTAGTTATTGGGTCTAAATTACTTGTTGGCTCATCAAGAAGGAATAAATCAGGATTAACCATCAAAACTCTGGCAAGTTGTAATCTCTGTTTTTCTCCACCTGAAAGTTTTTTGGCATCTTTGTCTATTTTATCAGACAATCCAATCCTATGAATTATCTCTTCGATTTGAGGTTTTTCAATCTTTAATTTGCGATAATTCAAAGGATAAATAATATTCTGGTAAACAGTTCCTTCTAAAATAATTGGATTCTGAAAGACAAAACCAATTTTTCGTCGGCAATTCAATTTATCTCTTGAGGTAAATTTAGCCGAAGAATCTCCGTTATAAAATATCTCTCCTGAAGTAGGTTTATCAAGAAGTCCGATTATTCTTAAAAACGTGGTTTTACCTGCACCATTTGGACCAATGAGGACATTTATATTTTCAGGTCCAAAATTTAAGTTTATATCTTTTAAGATATTTAATCTACCAATTTTTTTATTTAGGCTTTTTACTTTTATATTCATTTTCCCTGTATTATTTGTAAAGGTATATTTATAATTACGGCTATAAAAAGAAGCACAATACCTATGGCAATCCCTGTTTCAAAATTCCCTTTCATTGTCTCAAGTGCAATTGTTGTCGTCATAACTCTTGTCTCGCCTTTTATATTTCCGCCTACCATTAAAGTCATACCCGTTTCTCCAATAATTCTTGAAAAACCGGTAATTATAGCGGTCAGGAAGGCAAATTTTCCTTCTTTAATTAATGTTAAAGCCATCTGAGACCTGCTTGCACCCAGAGAGTAAGCAATATCTTTGACATCTTTAGCAATTCCTTTTAAGGCAGAAAGAGAGAGGGCACAAATTATTGGTGTGGCAAGGAGTGCCTGAGCAATTATTATGGCAGAGGGTGTGAAAAGTAAGCCAAATACACCAGCAGGTCCTTTTCTTGATAAAAATATATAGACTAAAAGTCCAATCAATACTGCCGGGAGTGCAAGCCAGGTATTGATTATACCAACAAGGACTCTCTTGAATTTGAATTCTTTGATAGCAAAATAGAGACCTATTGGTATTCCAAAAATTCCAGCAATAATAGTTGCACTTCCAGAAACTACTATTGAAAGAAGAACAATTTCAATTATCTCCTTTTTGGGAGGCAATAAAAGTAAAAATCCCTGTTTTATTCCTTCATATAGATATTCCATTAGAATTTCACCACATCAGGAAAATAAAGTGGTTCTCCAAATTTTTTAATCCCAAAATTTTTAATAATTTTTTGCCCCTCATAACTTCTTATAAAATCTGCAAATTTTTGGGCTAACTTAAAATTTACCCGGGGAAATTTTGTTGGAGAAACAACGATTACTGAATACGGGTTATAAAGTATGGAGTCACCTTCAACAAGTATTTCAAGCACATCAATCTCTTTTTTATGAGATAGCCAGGTGGCGCGGTCAACAAGGCAATATGCATTTTTCTCCTGGGCAATTCTTAAAGTCATCTCCATTCCTGTGCCACTTTCAATATAAAAGTCTCCAGATGGTTTTATATTTAATTGTTTCCATATATTTAATTCTTTTTTATGTGTCCCTGAATCATCTCCGCGTGAAACAAAAGGTGTTTTTGATTGATATATTTTTTTAAATGAATTTAATGCCTTATCCTCTTTTATTCCAGCCGGGTCATTTTTAGGGCCTACAATTAAGAAATCATTATGCATCACATCAAGTCTTTTTATACCATAACCATCCTGGACAAATTGTTCCTCTGACACCCTATCGTGAACTAAAAGCACATCAGCATTTCCATCCTTAGCAAGACGAATTGCCTGTCCTGTGCCAACGGCAATTACCTTAACAGAACAATCATATTTTTTCTCAAATGCAGGAATTAGCACATCAAATAGACCCGAGTCCAGTGTGGATGTTGTTGAAGTAAGAATAAGTTTTTGTTTTGCAAAAGATTGATTATTAAATACAACTAAACTAAAAAACATAAACAAGAAACTAATTGAATGAAAGGTTTTAGGATTCATATTGTTAACTTCCTGATTTCTGCAATAATGATGTTGTTATTTTTGTAACCGTTCAGGTGGTGTAACAAAAGGAGATGTGGAGATTAAGGAGATAGGGAGATATTATAAAAAAATTGAAATTAATAGAAACTAATAGAAATTTATGGAAATTTGTTGTTTTCCACAATCAATTTCTACCTATTTCTATAAATTTCAATCTATTTCTATTATCTTATCTCCATATCACTCTTATCTCCTTATCCCCTTTCTTACACTTTTGATATATAGCCTGAACGGTTACTGTAAAATGAAAATGTATAACTGAAAGGTAATGAGTCTTGCGAAGGACTAAAATTTCCCATTTTTCATTTCCTATTTTACATTTTACATTTATTTTTCCTTTGCGTCTCTGCGATGAATTAGTCTAATCGCACAGGTTGCAATCTTTCATTCTTCTGCAATTTCTGCCCGCTTTAGTCTGATGTCTGAATTACAGTTTCATCAAAATGGAAATGGGAAGAAAGATTATGCTTTTAGAAGATTTAGGCACTTCTGATACCAGGGATGCTCTCTGGGAAGGGTCTTCTCAAAGATGCTTAATGCCAGATTAAATAACTTAATCGCCTCCTCCTTCTTCCCTGTATCACGATAAGCAATTCCTAAGTTCATCTGGCATAAGGCATAATCTGGATGGTTCTGCATCTGGTTATCTTCATATATCCTTATTGCCTTCTGATATGCCTCTATTGCCCGCTCATAGTCTAATTTGTTCCGATAAGCCTCCCCTAAGTTCATCTGGCATAAGGCATAGTCAGGATGGTTCTGCATCCTGTTCTGCTCATATATCCTTATTGCCTTCTGATATGCCTCTATTGCCCGCTCATAGTCTAATTTGTTCTGATAAGCCTCCCCTAAGTTCATCTGGCATAAGGCATAGTCTGGATGGTTCTGCATCTGGTTATCTTCATATATCCTTATTGCCATCTTAAATGCCTCTATTGCCCGCTCATAGTCTAATTTGGCATCATAAGCAAGTCCTAAGTTCATCTGGCAGCCGGCATATTCAGGATGGTTCTGCATCTGGTTGGCAGAATAAATCTTAATCGCCTCTTGATATGCCTCAATTGCCCGCTCATAGTCTAATTTCTCCCAATAAGCAGTCCCTAAGTTCACCTGGCATTTGGCATAGTCTGGATGGTTCTGCATCTGGTTATCTCCATATATCCTTATTGCCTTCTGATACGCCTCTATTGCCCAGTCATAGTTTAATTTGCCAGCATAAGCATTCCCTAAGCTCATCTGGCATAAGGCATAGAATGGATGGTTCTGCATCTGGTTTGCAGAATAAATCTTAATCGCCTCTTGAAATGCCTCAATTGCCCGGTCATAGTCTAATTTGCCATCATAAGCAATCCCTAAGTTCATCTGGCATAAGGCATAGTCTGGATGGTTCTGCATCTGGTTATCTTCATATATCCTTATTGCCATCTTAAATGCCTCTATTGCCCGCTCATAGTCTAATTCCTTAGCATAAGCAATCCCCAGTCTCTGCAGTTCATCAGGAGATATTGGCTCTTGAGGTAATTCTTTCTTTTCTTTTTCTTCCTTAAAAGGCAATATTTGTTTTATAATCTCTGTGATAATTTCTCTTACCTCTTTGGTTTGGCGATTGATAATGTCCTCATTGGGTGTTTCTAAATACCCGGCAATTATCCTTAAGGGAAAGAGAAAGGCTACTTTATCCTTTATCTCAGATACCTCAAGGGTATCAATGAAATATAGGACACTCTGAGGTCTATTTTCTTTTAAAATCTCAATAAGAAGCTGAACAAGGAGACGCTCAAAGCCTACCTCCTCTTCCTTGATTTTATTCTTATCCAGGATAATTCTGATTTTAATGAGTTTATTTATATATTCTTTCATCCTTTTAAGATTCTCTTTAAGGGCTAAATCAAGGGTTGCATCCACATAGAATCTAAGTAATAGTGCCAGGCTTGATTTAATCTCTAATCCCTCTTTTTCTAAAAGTGCCAGGTCAGTAATCTTTTCCAGGCAGGTTAGTGTCTCTTCATACCGACCAAGTAAATTCAATACTGACACTTTATTTATCAAGGATTGAATATCTTGCGGGTCTTTCTCTATCGCTTTATTAAAGCAATTAAGGGCTTGTGCATAATCACCAAACCTGAGAAATGCCTTTCCCCTACCAGCCCAGAGGGAGGGAATATCTGGATATTGGAAGACTGCCTGGTTATAATATTCTAATGCATCTTTGTCCCAGGCTATCTTTAATAGCCTTTCTCCCTTATCTACTATCTCTTTTATCTTCCTCTTTTTTACCTCTTTGAGATAGCTCAGGTGCACCTCAATCAAGTTTCTCTTTTGAAAAGAATCCACATTTTTACATTCCTCTTCCATATTTTCTATCTCTAAATCAAGTTCTGGGAGTGAATACCAGAGGCTGATGAACCTTAAAAGCCATTCAAACCTCTTTCTCTGAGTAGTAGATGAGCGCATCTGATACCATATTCTAAATAACTGTTCTACGACATCATAATAGAATGTGCCTCTTTTTTTCCCTTTTTGCACAGGTTTAAGGTATCCATCATCCACTAATACCTTGATCACAGCGGTTGTCTTATTGAGGGGGAACCTCAAGAGTTTTGCAATGTATGAAGGAGAGATACCTTCTTCCATATCAGTAATATCTATCTTAGAAAAGCCTGCCATAATCTGGCGTTTTTGGGGAGATAATGCCTCCATCTTTGCCTTAAAATATGGGGTCATTTCACTGATAAGTTTATCAAAGGCATCTTCTACCGCGGGGAGTTTACCCGCAGTAAGTATCTGGAATAGAAAGAGGAGTAAGCGCGGATTCCCACCTGTCAAATGATAGATAGACTTAATCCTCTGTTCATAGGCAGCAAAAGAGGTAAGTATTTCCTGGTGCTCAATAGCGGTTGCCCAATTTTTAATAAAGATAAGACCTTGCTCAACAGGTAGCTCAACTAAATTTATCCTTTGAAAAAGGTGGTATAAGGGAGCCTTATAATCGATGACCTCTTTGAATACAGTAGCGGCACTACCAATAAGTAGCAGGATACCTTCATCCATAAGGAATGTCCGTAGCCTCTTTAAGGATAAGGAATCCATAAACCCTGAACTAAGGATCTGGTCAATATTATCTACCAAAAGTAGTATCTTCCTTTTATTATTAGTGGTGAACCTTTCAAGAGAGGCGATAATCTCATCCACTAACTTGCGGTCATCCTTTTCATCCTTAATTCTTGCTTCAATCCCATTCATCCAATCAGGAAGGCTACCTAACTCATCTCTTATCTCCTCAACGAGCCGTTCAAAGAAACCCCGTAAATTAACCACAGTATACTCCTCTTCTGCAAATTGGAGAGGGAGCCATTGTTGCGGAGACTCTTCCTTTATCCTGAAGTAGAGCATCCTTAAGAGATGTGTTTTCCCAATTCCCCTTGGACCAGTAATAAGATAATGTTGTAGGTTCTTGTAGTCAGATTGGGCTTTGATATTAGATACCATCTCTTCAAACAATTCTTCCCTGCCCGTAAATGTGGCTTTGAGCTCATCATATTTATAATTTAGTGGGTCATAAGGGTATATCTTCATTGCCTTCTCCACCAATCTTTAAGTATTTTGCAGAAAAAGGAATATTTGCCCTCATTATCCTTTTCAACATAGAACTCATCTGATAGATAGGTAAGTATTTCTCTGAAATCTTCTTTATCTTCCTTGCCTGAATACTCCTTATACCATTCAAATAATTGGCTTTCAGAGACCTTATCCTCAAGGGAAAGGCGTTTTAAAAGACCAGCTAAGAAGATATATGGATGAGATTGTAATCTCTGGAAGAAGTAAAAGAAGTATTGTTTGTAGTCTGGACCCAATATCTTCTCCTGATATATCCTTTTAATCTCTTCTGGTGTTATCTTTTCTTTGACCTCACAAAGAAGCATCTGGATAAAGTAAGGGACACCTTGTCCAACCAGGTTAAAGACCTCTTCTTTGACCTCATCTTTAATCCTTATCTTCTTTGAAAGAAGGAGTTCATCAATAAATCTTAATGCCTCATCTTTTGAAAGGGGTGGTATCTTAACCTCTATAAAGTCATTAAAAAACCTATCAAGTGAGTGAGATTTAAGGTATTGATTAAGGCAGACAGAACTTGCGATAAGGAAACGAAGTTTATTCTTCTTCCTTTGCTCAAAGAACCATTCAGCAAAGGAGGAAGCCTCTTCTTTTTTAAAATTCTCCATCATATAGATAAATTCATCGAATAGCAATAGGAAATAACTATGGTTGGGAATCCTTTCAAGGAGCTTTCCCAGGAAATCTTCACCCATTTTTTGCCAGGTGTTATCCTTTACCATCTCCTCAATCTGCATTTTTAAAGAAAGGTTATCCATGCCACTGGGATTATACATTTCTATTATCTCCTCAAATCCTCTATTTTTTTCTTGTGTGCAGAAGCGAGCTATCATCTCTGCCACAAATCCTTTTGGGTGGTGGATATGTTGTAGTTCTAAATGAAGTGTCTGCCAGGCAGGCTTTGGGTGGTCATAGAGGTAATACATACAAGAGGTTTTGCCAAATCGCCGTGGAGCGCTTAAAAAGATATTTTCAGTCTTAAGCTTTTCCCATAAACCTTCAATAAATTCTTCGCGATTGTAGAAATTATCCCCTCGCACTACTGCCCCAACAATGTTGTTCGGATAGATATACCGCTTACCCTGCTTTAGGCTCAAGAGATGTTTCTTAAACAGGTATTCTTTAATCTTTCCGGAGCTGGCATTGTAAAATTCCTCCTCAAAAAGGCAATGCACCTCTTCCTTAGTCAACCCATACTCATAAAAAGGGAATTGAAGGAAGCTATAGACAGGAACATTCTCCATTTTCATATCCCCGCCAAATACCTCTTTGATGAGTGCATTTACCCCTTTAAAGAGGGCTTCAAATCCAAAAGGGTCTTTTATAGATTCTATACCCAGAAAGAGAGGATAAATCTTTTTTTCGGTTGGAGATTCAATAAGGACTAAAAACCCACCTTTATCTAAAAAATTATCCATTTTTTTCATTCCTCCTCGTGTAATATCTTTTTGCGAAGATAATCAAAGAATTCGTCAGCAATATAAAGCAATTCACTCATTGCACCCATTTTTATCCTATCCTTTTTATCTATCTCTTTTCCAATCCTAATCTTTTCATAGATAAGATTATGGTCTTTCTTATCCCATGCCTCCTGAAGCATAGTCATAATCTGTAGTTCTACCTTTCGTTTGGTCTGATTAAGGGTTGACTCCAGGATAAAATGGTATGCCCGATGGGGTCTATCCCTTTCCATAAAGACATAATCCGTTTCTTCAACAATTCTACAGATTCCTTTTATGACCTCATTATCTCTTATAGAGTTGGCTATCTCAGATATATCAGAGAGATAATTACAGACTATTCTCATTCTGGCAATATCCTCCATCTCTTCGGCAAAATTATCTTGATTATACTTATTTGGGTGTTGAATAATCTTTTCTACAATCCGTCTTGGGGATTTTATATCCTCTTTACCTTGAATAACCCGAGCAAATTCCCTGTTTTCTTTTTCGCGGTATTTTTTATTCAGCGTATTGATGATATCTTCTATTGCAGGCTTAACAGCCCCCAGGATAGATTTATTGAGTTGTATTTGCTCTTTAATGTCCTCCTCCCACTTTTCTGATGAAGGGAAATTTGTGTTTATGAATTCCTGGAAACATTTTTCATCTACAGGTTGCTTGTTGTGTTTCATCGTTGCATTCCTTTGGTGTCTATATGTCCTGCTATCTGGAGGTCTATGTAGTTCAGGCAGATAGACATTCAGGCACCAGGTTACTGAAGAGTTAAAATTGCACAATAATTTTATTGCACAATATATTTATAGCATAACATATCTATTTTGTCAAGAGGCTGACCGAGAATTTTTTAAAAATATTGGTAAGCGTTCAGGTGGTGTAACAAAAGGAGATGTGGAGATTAAGGAGATAGGGAGATATTATTAAAAAAATTGGTAACTATTCACCATTCACCATTCACAATTCACCATTCACAATTTCTTCCCTAAATTTCCTTAATAATGGTGAATGGTGAATTGTCAATTGTGAATTGTGAATTATCACTCTTCACGGTGTCAAGCAAACCTGGCCCAAG
>JBFLYA010000015.1:0-4362 GCA_040757115.1 bacterium
GCCTATTATGAGTTTTGCTTTGGATAGGAGGAGATTATGGAGCAGAATTTAGTCCAACTGTTTAAAACTCGCTGGGAAGAGGTAAAAGAGATTGAAAAAATGGAGTTGCAAAATACACCATTTCAAGAAAAGTTCCTTCATCTAATACAATTGTTTTCATTTGGGAATAAATTGGGATTTAAGACAGAAGAAGATGAAACAGTAGATAAAGTCCGCGCCAGATGGGGTTATCTAAAGGAGATTTGGTGTGAAAAAGATAAAAGCACTTGAACCGTTTACTAAGGCATTGGACGCCGTTCAGAAACTCTTTGAGAATAATTCATATCAATGGATGATTCTTGGTGGTATAGCTGTGAGTATATTGGGTAAGCCAAGATTTACAAGGGATATAGATGCGGTGGCGTTGTTGGATATTAGTGATATCCCCTTATTTCTTGAAAGGGCAAAAGATATAGGATTAGAACCAAGAATCTCAGATGTAGAAGAATTTGCTAAAAAGTCAAGGGTGCTTTTACTATACCATAAAGAGACGTGTATTCCCATAGATATCTCGATGGGGATTTTGCCGTTTGAGGAAGAAACAATCAAAAGGAGTCAGATAGTCCAAATAGGTGATTTATCCCTGCATCTTCCCACGCCTGAGGACCTGATCATCTTTAAAGCAGTAGCAGATAGACCACAGGATATAATAGATATACAGGGGATAATTGAATCCCATCCACAACTGGATAGAAGGTATATCAAATACTGGGTAAAAGAATTTGCTGATGTCCTTGAAACACAAGAGATTTATGAAAGGATAAAGAAATTACTCTAATAAATCCGTAGGAGGAATAGATGAGCAGACCATATTACATATTTTCCAATGGTAGAATCAAACGGAAGGAAAATACCGTTTATATTGAGAATGAGCAGGGTGATAAGAAGGCAATTCCTATTGAGGATATTGATACTATCCATCTTTATGGAGAAATAGATTTAAATACAAAGTTGTTAAACTTCCTCTCCCAACAGAATAAGACCCTTCATATATATAACTATTACGGCTTTTATGCCGGGAGTTTTATGCCCAGGGATAGAAATGTATCCGGGGAATTAACCGTCAAACAAGTCCAATATTATCTGGACAATAAGAAACGCTATTTCCTTGCCTTTTGCTTTGTAGAAGGAGCAATATTCCATATCTTGAGAAATTTGAGGGAATATCCAAAGACAGAAGATTTCCAAAAATACATAGCCATAGAGCAATCTAAATCTTATGAGGCAAAAAACATTAGTGAACTTATGGGCTGTGAAGGAAGAATAAGGAATATCTACTATCAGGCATTTAATACCATTCTGAAAGATGATTTTACTATGGAAAAGAGAGAGAAAAGACCACCTACCAATCCCATTAATGCTCTTATCTCATTTGGAAACTCAATGATTTATTCAACGGTGCTTTCAGAGATATACCATACTCAACTTAATCCAACTATAAGCTATCTTCATGAACCAGGAGAGAGACGATATTCGTTAAGCCTTGATATTGCAGAAATATTTAAGCCGTTAATCATTGACCCAATTATTCTTAAGTTAATAAATAACCATATGATAAAACTTGAGGATTTTGAAGAGGATGTGAATTATTGCTATTTGAATGATAGCGGCAGGAAGAAATTCCTTAAAGAATTTGACCAAAAACTAACTACCACGATAAAACATCGTAAGATGAAGAGAAATGTATCCTACCGAACAATTATCCGGCTCGAGTGCTATAAATTGATAAAACATTTTTTAGGGGATGATGTTTATTCTCCATTTAAGGCCTGGTGGTAAAATGGCGTATTTAATAGTTACTTACGATATAGGGGAAGATAGAGTAAATAAAATAAGGAAGGTTTTAAAAAAATACTTTATGTGGGTTCAGAACTCAGTATTTGAGGGAGAGATTAGTGAAGGTAAACTTGAGCAATGCAGGAATGAGTTATCTAAGATTATTGCCAAAGAGAAGGACTCTGTTTATTTTTATCGGCTTGAAAATAAACTTAATTATCGCAAGACAATCTTAGGCATAGCCAAGGAGATTACGGATAATATTTTGTAGAGGGGAATTAATCATTGCATTGAACCTACTTTTGGGCATAAGATGCTTGAATCCTTTATGTAGCAATAGGTTACGAATGATTTCTTTTGCATTTCAAAAACGCGATTAGAGGTGTAATGCAAGAATATTCATTTTGGGGCTATTTTGTTTCAATATCTATTAGGTTAAACCAGTTGGTAATACAAGACTTAACCAAAAGTTATGGCCATTACCCTAATAGGTTTTATCTGAACCATGTGGGATATAAAGGAGATTATCCGGATGGCTCGGGTGATTACTCAGTTTCGTTTTATCTGAACCATGTGGGATATAAAGAAAAAGAAAACCAGGGGCGAACCCTGGTGGTGGCAGCGTTTTATCTGAACCATGTGGGATATAAAGTCGGTTGGGCAACGCAAGATTGGGGGAGGCTAAGAAAGTTTTATCTGAACCATGTGGGATATAAAGTCTGAGTAGCATTGTCTATCTTCTGTTTGCCGGTAAGTTTTATCTGAACCATGTGGGATATAAAGAAATGAAAGGAACTGGGCGGATGCTATAAAATACTCGTTTTATCTGAACCATGTGGGATATAAAGTGTAAATACTACACTTAAGTCAAGTTTACATAAGTTGTTTTATCTGAACCATGTGGGATATAAAGTCGGCATGTTTGGTAGATAGTAGGGGTAAAAGAATAAGTTTTATCTGAACCATGTGGGATATAAAGGATAATAATAAATCATTGGTATTAGATTGGCGGAGAGTTTTATCTGAACCATGTGGGATATAAAGATGATCTTGGAGGTCTTTCTCTTTTTCTTTTTTCTCGTTTTATCTGAACCATGTGGGATATAAAGTTGCCAGGATCTCACCACTCCCACTGAGGGGATAGCGTTTTATCTGAACCATGTGGGATATAAAGCTACAGCATATAGGGGGGCTAACTCGATGTATATGAGTTTTATCTGAACCATGTGGGATATAAAGGTGAATGGAGACTGCGTCGCCCAGCTCGATTTTTTCGTTTTATCTGAACCATGTGGGATATAAAGCTCATTTGTTACGGGTTATGTTTAGTCCTGATACCCGTTTTATCTGAACCATGTGGGATATAAAGACCCGTGAGATTATATCACCGCGCAGGCTCTCCCAGTTTTATCTGAACCATGTGGGATATAAAGTCCCCAAGCTTTAGCGTGGGATCGGAGCGGGGAAGCCGTTTTATCT
Source organism: bacterium (assembly GCA_040757115.1). NCBI lineage: Bacteria > bacterium. The sequence continues at coordinate 3,295 of JBFLYA010000015.1, forward strand.
GAACCATGTGGGATATAAAGAATGACCAAGATAAAGAACATTTTTGGGCTATTGGGCTGTTTTATCTGAACCATGTGGGATATAAAGGTAATTAGAATTAGCCGGGGGAATTTTTTTGAGCAGATGAGTTTTATCTGAACCATGTGGGATATAAAGTGCATCAATTAAACACACAAAAGGTCAACATGCTACTGTTTTATCTGAACCATGTGGGATATAAAGGGCAAAATAATACCTGTATCATCAATATTACCTTCAGTTTTATCTGAACCATGTGGGATATAAAGACCATCCCCTATTCAGGGTTATATCCAATGGTGCCGTTTTATCTGAACCATGTGGGATATAAAGTTTGAAGCTGTTAAAACAGCATTGAAACCTGGAGAGTTTTATCTGAACCATGTGGGATATAAAGGCGATAGGGAGTAATATAGTAGATATAGCATGGGGGTTTTATCTGAACCATGTGGGATATAAAGTTCTTAAATCTATTAGGGTTATTTCCTTAACTTTCGGTTTTATCTGAACCATGTGGGATATAAAGCAGGTAAAGTTTTTTCGGTCGATTTTTATGATGGAGTTTTATCTGAACCATGTGGGATATAAATATTATGTGCCCACAAATCCTCTGCAAACTTTTCCTAGTTTTATCTGAACCATGTGGGATATAAATAGCATATGTGGAACGTGGACTTGCTCCATAGGAAAAGTTTTATCTGAACCATGTGGGATATAAATTATGTTATTAGAAAAGGAATTGCAAAAAGTTATTCCGTTTTATCTGAACCATGTGGGATATAAATATCTATTATATTTTCTATCTGCTTATTATGGTTTAATGTTTTATCTGAACCATGTGGGATATAAATACGCTAACATAGCCACGCCCAGTGCCACCATAACCTGTTTTATCTGAACCATGTGGGATATAAATTTTGGTCAGGTGTCAGTAAAAGACACTAACAACAAGGTTTTATCTGAACCATGTGGGATATAAATATTCAGTACAGTGATTACTGGTTGTATTCGTTATTGGGTTTTATCTGAACCATGTGGGATATAAATATT
>JBFLYA010000015.1:4462-32333 GCA_040757115.1 bacterium
TCTCTGGCACTGATAAGAGATGTATCTTCATCAGTTTTATCTGAACCATGTGGGATATAAAGTTCTCAGTTCGTTGAATAATAGCTTTTTGCACAGGGGTTTTATCTGAACCATGTGGGATATAAAGAGGAATTTACATCAGCAGGGCTAATACCAGCGGGACCGTTTTATCTGAACCATGTGGGATATAAAGCTTATTTTTGATAAGTGTATCGCAGGTCAAGTTGGAGTTTTATCTGAACCATGTGGGATATAAAGTTTAAATAATAGAGGATACCCTATTCAATTATCAAAGTTTTATCTGAACCATGTGGGATATAAAGAAAGAAAAATACCCGCATCTTCTATCCGCGGACACGTTTTATCTGAACCATGTGGGATATAAAGAAATTACTTACGAGGCGATGCTATCTGCAAAAGCGGGTTTTATCTGAACCATGTGGGATATAAAGATTTTAAATTCATTTAGTCCGTCTGTGTCCAGGCTCGTTTTATCTGAACCATGTGGGATATAAAGTATAGGCTCTCTAATTTTTTCAAATACTTCTCTTGAGTTTTATCTGAACCATGTGGGATATAAAGTGTGTCATCCTTACTATGGAACAATGCTTCTCCAGGTTTTATCTGAACCATGTGGGATATAAAGTTATTAATTACGATATTGTGGCTAAGTTCAGCTGGAGTTTATCTGAACCATGTGGGATATAAAGAATGGCACTTGGACGGGGACGGCGAGTAATCCCGAGTTTTATCTGAACCATGGAGATTGACCAGAGGTATCAAAGGATTGCATTTGAGGCATCTGTGCCAAATTCTGTTAAAAGGATACATTGGTTTGTCGATGATAAAAAGATTGCTTTGGTTGGAGCTTCCGAAAAGATATTTTACCAGCCGCAAGAGGGTAAACACAAGATTGTGTGTCTGGATGATGTCGGCAACTCATCGGAGATTTTTATTAAGGTGATTGACAAATGATATTAAAAACTAAAGTAACTATTCACCCTGTAGGAAAGTAAGAGAGTAGGAAAGTAGGAAAGGGGAGACATTGTCCCCAGAAGAGGAATACCGTGCACATCCTTTATCCCTTTCCTACTACCTACTTGCCTACTATTTCCTCCTGAAAGTAGGAAAGTAGGAGAGTAGGGAAGTAAGAAAGGTATTATCTAATTCTATCTAAAGATCTTAATTATCTGCCAGATTTTCAATCCATTTGGGATATATCTGAAGAAGTGAGTAGGATGCTTATAGGTTTAATCAAATCAATTAAGAGTAAAATAGTATGAAGTATTTTCCCCCTTTCCTACTTCCTACTACCTACTTGCTTGGTATGCTGAATAGTTACAAAGGAAATTAACCCTCCACTAAGTGATTTCTTGCTGTATTGAACAAATGAGGGAATTTCTTATACATTATTTCCTTGAGGACATTTTCTACTTCATTGACGCTGTGCAATTTAAGTACTTTTTGCACTAATTCTTTTGCCTCAATAAGGCTTATTGACCGAATGACCTCTTTTACCTTCGGGATAGAGCTACTGGACATACTTAATTCATCTATTCCCATCCCGACTAAAATAATCGTAAATAATGGGTCACCAGCCATCTCACCACACATACCTGCCCATATTCCTTGATTATGTGCAGATTCGATGGTATAATTAATAGAGCGTAAAATAGCCGGATGCGCCGGGTTGTAAAGATGAGCTAATTGTTCATTAACTCTATCTATAGCAATGGTATACTGAATTAAATCATTTGTGCCAATGCTAAAAAAATCTACTTCTTTGGCTAAAATATCTGAAATCATTACCGCTGAAGGCGTTTCAATCATTATGCCAAGTTCTATGTCCGGAGCAAAACATACCTTTTCTGTCTTTAATTCCTGTTTTACCTCTTCAATGATTTTTTTTGTAGCTCGTAATTCTTCTAATTCTGAAATCATTGGAAACATTATTCTTAATTTACCAAAGTTACTGGCTCGAAATAGGGCTCTTATTTGTGTTTTAAACATATTCTTATATCTTAAACATAATCGGATTGCTCGCAATCCAAGGAAAGGATTTACTTCGGTTGGAGTTCCTAAGTAAGATAAATATTTATCTCCGCCTACATCTAATGTTCTTATCGTCACAGGATATGGTTTCATTTGAGATATTACTTGTTGATATGCCTTTAATTGTTCATCTTCATCTGGTAATTCAGTTCTATCCAGATACAAAAATTCAGTGCGGTATAATCCAATTCCCTCTGCCCCTTCATCCTTTACAACATCAATTTCCTCTGGTAGTTCAATATTAGCCGCAATGTCAACTCTATAACCATCATTCGTTTGACCTGGTAAGTCTTTTAGCCAGGCTAAGCCCGCTTTAAATTCATCAAATATCTTTTTCTTTTTCTCATATTCGTTAATCGTCGCTTTATCTGGATTAACAATAACAATACCATGACTACCATCAATAATTAGAATATCTCCGGATTTAACTCGAAATGTTATATCTCTTAATCCAACTACGGCTGGGATTTCTAAAGCACGCGCCATAATGGCGGTATGCGAGGTTTGACCACCTATATCTGTCGCAAAACCCATTATCTTCCCTTTATACATATGCGAGGTATCTGATGGTGTTAAATTATGGGCAACAACAATAACATCTTCCCTTAATTCTTGTAGACTAATATTAGTAGTTCCAACTAAATTTTCTAATATTCTCCGACCTATGTCATAAATATCTACTACTCGTTCTCGCATATAGTCATCTTCTAATCCAGCGATATTCTCAGTAATCATCTGCAGAACTTCCCACAAGGCATATTCTACATTGATATATTCTTTTCTTATTCTTTCAGAAACCTCAAAGATAAGTAATGGGTCTTTTAAAATTAATAAATGAGCCTCAAAGATATTCGAATATTCTTCACCCATCTCTTCATGAACCTTTTCTTTAATCTTTACAATTTCTTTTTCAGTGCGTCCAACTGCCTCTTTAAAACTATTAATTTGATTTTCTACTTCTTCTTCAGTAATCTTTCTCTGGGTTATCTTGAGCTTAGTTATATCTAATAAATAAGCCTTGCCGATAACAATCCCTGGTGAGGCAATTACGCCTTTAAGTTTTAACATCGATGAAGTTATCATTCTTTTTCTCCAAATTTATCTTCGAATAATTTTGTTAATTTTTCTACCGCCTCTATAGCATCTTCGCCACGGGCATTGATTATTATTTGACTACCTTTGCCTGCATCTAAAGTTCCCACACTTAAAATACTTTTGCCATTTCTCCATCCTGAACCTGAGTTATTAACTTTTTTTACTTTAATCACTGATTGAAATTTAGTGGCAGCCTGGACGAAAATAACCGCCGCCCGGAGGTGTAACCCTAATTTATTTTCAAGTGTAACTATTTTTTCTACTGAATTCATAAAATAATCCTGGTTAAATATTTAATTTCAGAATTATAAGACCACATTCCCATTGTTTTAAAATAAACTAATAAACTTCCTATTCCCAATATGAACAAAAAGATAATCAAGGGATTGATTCTTATTCTAATGCCAATGCCTGTGGCAATTATAATTATCAATGATGCTATTCCAATAAAATATTCTTCAACCACATCAGTTTTTATTAAACGGGCATTAAACCAGCAAAGAATACTACTTAATATCCCCAAAAAAGTTATGCCGATAATATTGAATATAGATTTAATCCGCTGAAAAGAGATTTTACTGATTTTTTCTATCAGGTTTTCTTTAAGGCAATATCCTTTTTTTATGCCGATAAATCTCAGATATAAAGGCAAAATATTATAAATAATCAAGAAAAAGATTATTCCCCAGATAGGGGATTTTTGTATCCAGATTAAGGTTGATGTTATCATCATTCCCAAAAGGGAGATTAAAGGGCGATATGTTGCCCAAAGCAAACTATCTCCAATTCCAGCCAGAGGCGATGTCATATATGATTTCAAAACCGAGATGTCACCCGGAGTTAATCCTTCTTTACCTTTTGATAGTTCTTCTTCTTTTGAAATAATTAAGCCACTAATTAATGTAATAAAATATGGATGCGTATTGATAAATTCTAAGTGTCGAAGAATAACTTCTTTTTGTGCTCGAGGCTGTGAATACAATTTTTTTATCATTGGGAATATCGTATAAACAAATCCTACACTTTGCATCCGCTCAAAATTGAATATTGACTGCACAAATAATGACCTGAAAAATATCTTGAAAATATCACCTTTAGATAGCATAGATTTAGCCTTTTATAAAAATTACAATACTTGTTAAAATAAAACCAACCACAAAATAAATAAAATACTTTCGGACACCTAAAACACTTATTGTTACACCACAACCAAATAATAAAAGTAATGATAAAATAATGGTTAAATCAAATTTAGTGGCTAAAAGATTTGTTATTATTTTAACGGCAAATAGTCCCACGCTTATAGTCCCAATCAAGATTAAGGAATGGATAATAAAACTCATTCCTATACTTATCCAATTTATCCATTCTATCATCTGTAAATTTCCTATTTTAATGTTAGCCTCTAATTTGTGTAAAAGGGTAATATTAACCTTTTCAAACAGGAAAAAATCAATCCATCTGGAGAAAAAACCAACAATGATTCCAAAGCACATAGATAAAATTAAAAAACTTACTTTTTCTAACAAATTAAGTGGTAGAGTAATACTACCAATACAGACTAATGAAGTAGTTGTGATACTACTTATCGCGGCATTTGGTGGAATAATAGTGCCTACTTGAAAGGTATTTATCCAGACTAATTCTAAAACAACTCCAATGATTGCCCCTAAATATAATCCTTCTTGAGGCGAGCCTTGCAATGACCCCAGTATTAATCCTAAAAAAGGCGAAACAACCAATGGTCTGGAAACCATTGTTTGGGCAATACAATAAGTATCTAAATTTATTAATCCACCAATTAATCCGGCTAATAAGATTTGAACATACATCGCAAAATTTCTACCTTTTTGTAATAGTTTATCACATTTTTTGCCAAAAGTCAAAGGATTTTTTGTAACCGTTCACCGCAGAGACACAGAGACGCAGAGAAAAAATTAAAAACTATTTACCACATGCCTCATTCCATCACGGATTTTCATCAGAGCAAGCTTTTGAAAACCGACATATCATGATTGATTAACAAATTTGGTTTTGAGGTCCTATGTATTACTATGATTGCCTCAATAATCTTTTCTGTTGTCTGATTTATTTCAATCTCTTCTCTGTTCCTCTGCGTCTCTGCGGTGAATTACTATCTGAACGGTTACGATTTTTTTAGGGTGTAGGTTTGATAACGAACTATCCCCACTTTTTACATCCTCAATTCTACTATCTCATCTCCATCTTTTAAAATTACTTTATCTTCAAATACCTCATCTATCTTTACTCCCTGGATGTAATCTCCTCTTTTGAGGAAATATTGATGTGCTTTGTTTCCATCTTGAATTATTGCTGTCCCACTACTTTCATCAAACACTACTCCTATTAATCTTAAATTACCTACTCGCTTCTCTAAAGGAATTTTAAGCGGTATATCTGGTGGTGGCGATTGTGGCGGTAATTGAGGTGGTGGTGGCGGAGATATTACGGGTAAATTAGGTAATGACTGCTGAAATACTTTTTCTTTTACCTCTTCCTCCACTAAAGGAACAAATAAATATCGACTACCAATTAAATTACTATAATACGAATAGGGTTTAGAAGGAGGTAAATTTATAGCGTTTAACTTTATATCCCCTCTTTTTCTACTGATTACTAATTCTTTTTTGGGCAAAGAAAAGTAGATAATAATTCCAATACAGAGAATTAAATTTGCTAAATATAAAATTTTATTTGCAAAACTTATCTTATTTAAAGGTAACATTGTGTTACTCCTCTAAGATTCTACTTATAACCAACTGGGCAGATAAGACACCCTTAGTTCCACTTTTTGCTTTTAGTCTTAAAGATGAAACCTTTAGAAGTTTAGATGATAATTGATAGATAAATTTTGTCAGGTGATTTATTTCCCCTTCTGCCTCAACTACGATGATAAGTCTTTTATAAAATCCCATATCCTTAACTATTCCCGGCTTAATATCTACTAAATAAAGGTTTGAAGCCTTAGATATAGATTCTATCACTTTTAAAGTATCCGCTAATTCCTCTTCCAGAGAACCTTTTATCTGTAATGTCCTGGAGAATTTGTTATATACCGTAGAGATTTTATCCTTTTGGCTAATAATTCGTCTATTTTTTAAAAGTAGTATTTCCTTAGATAATACCTCGTTGTTCAATTTGGACAAAAAATTATAGCCTGGTTCAAGTAGATAAGTATATCCTGCATAACCAAGAATGACGGCAATGGTAATCCATAATAATTTCTTTTCTCTTTTGGTAAATTGTGAAAAAGTCATAATTCTTCCTTTTCCAGTGGGCAATTAATTTGAAAATCAGTTACTTCACGATTCCCTACTCTTCGTTTGGTAGCATAATTTACCTTTACATTCTTAAAATAATCTGAATCTTCCAGTGTAGAAATTAAGGAGAACACTGTTGACATATTTCTTGCCTCTCCTCTAATGATAGTCAAGGTTTCTTTTTCAAAGATAAGTTCATTTAAAGAGATATCTATAGGAATTAATCTATAAATTTCTGCTAATATATCAAGGCTTAATTGCTGTTTACTCATCTGCTCAGAAATAGCGTCAAGTCTTTTTTTCTTTAATTCTATATCCTTAGCTAAAGGTAGATTAATCCTAATTTCTTTATCAAGATAATCTATATATTGATAAGTAGCACAGAGTTTTGTAATGGTAAGGACAGATAAACTCAAGATTAAAAGTATTACCAATATGCCCGATAAGATAAAATTAGTATGTTTATCTTTTTTTCTTTGATTTATTCTGATGGATTCAGGTAACAGGTCAATCCTCTTTTCTGCAGAGCCAATAACTAACCCTACTACTGTTGTTAGTTGAGGCATTTTATCTGATCTCTGACCTCTGTCTTCTGACTTCTGTCCTCTGTTTTCAGGTGGAACAATAAAACCTTTAAAAGGGGCACATATCTCCACAGGAATACCTATATCTTCCTCTAATCTTTTATTCAGTCCTTTTAAACTTGCTACTTCACCACTAAGGACAATTTTTTGAATTTCTGCCCCTTTAATTTCTCGTTTGTATACAGTTAAAGATGTCCTTAACTCCTCGGCTATTCCTTTTAAAGGGTCTCTTCCTGGGATAGAGACACTACGGCTAAAGAGTAATCTATTTTGATTAATAAAGATAATATCCGTAGTCGCAAATCCGATATCTAATATGGCTATGGATAGAGGAATTTCAAGTTGGGTATGCTGATAGGAATTAAAGATTGCCTCGGATGTTAAAAGAATTCGAGTAGGTTCTAATTTTATTTGTTTTAAAATCTGCAGGTGTTTGTTAACAATGTCGTTATGTGCTACCACTAACATTACTTGTGTGGAATTATCCTGTTGAGATAGGATTTGAAAATCTATGATGAGTTCTTCTAAAGGATAAGGTAAGAGTTTACCTGCTTGGAATTTAACCATTTCTGCCAGCTCTTTTTCATCTACGGAGGGTAATTCTAACCATCTGATAGTAACAAATTGCCGATTGATACAGGTATGAAGATTAACTACCCTAATCTTATTTTTCTTTATGAGCTCAGCTATAGTTTGAGATATCTTATTATCCTTTGTCTCATCCTCATCTTGAGGTATTTGAGTAGAGCATAATTTTAATAGTTTAACCCTTCCTTTTGAGTCTTTCTTTACTTGAATTATCTTTACTGAATAATCATCAAAGTCTATACCGGTAATAATCATTGTCTAAATTATTCCTCTCTCCAATATTTTATCTTGCCTGTTTCGAGGTCAATTATTGAAGTTATTTTTTTAGTTACTTTATTTACTATCCCTGTCGCACTAATTCTAAAGGTATTAGAATTAGTAGTAATTAGTTGGCTAATTGAGTTGTATTTCTCTCCTATTCCCTGGACATTCTTTATATCCTGTGGTGTTTTAAATATGTTATCATCCTCGGTCCCTTCTTTTCCATCAAATCTTGCTCGATAATTAATAATATTTTGAGCTAATTCTTCATTTAGTAAGACAGATAATACTTCCTTAGGGGCCGTATTAATATTTATAGCCCCTTGACCATATACCGTTATCAATTGGTTAATTTTACCTTCTCCATATAGTATTTTTGAAATTACTCCTTTGACTAATAATAATTCTTCAATGGATTCAAAAGGTGCATTTTTACAATGATAATTTTTTAAAATACTCTGGTAATACTCATCCTCAGCCTCATAATCTTCTTCCTTAATATCTACATCCCTCCAGTCAATTATGCAGGAGACTATCTCTTTATTCAACTGTGGTAGCTTCTCAAGGGTTGTTCTTGTAGCATAATTCAGGTTAATTCTGCGTTCCTCATCACTTACTTGATAGATAAATCTTCCTCTGCCCAATTCTACCTCTTTTTGCCCATTCCACGGTTCATTAAGGGCATCATAATCATTTGTATCTTTTTTTAACTCTGCAATAGCATAATTAATTCCTGCCTTCGCTAAGTATAAAGCCCGTAGGGAATCAATTTGAAATTCAGTCAATTTTATCTCTACCCTCATCCGATGAGAGAAAGAAATAGCTAATAAGGTTAAGATAGTTAATATCCACAGGGTAACAATCAATACCACTCCTTTTTCATCCTTCATTGTTTTCATATCGAGCTTCCTATGGGAATCCACACCGTCGTAGTAAACATCTTTTTATCCGCATAGAGAGAGACTTTTACTGCTTTAGGTGGTTTATTCGTATTCCATGTTTCATGCCAGATGTCTTCTAAATCCAGATACTTGAATTCTACTTTATCTACAGATTCTATCATTGTCTCTTCTAAATCTTTATTCTCTTGCCATGCAAGAAAAGTTTCTCTCTTTAAAAGTTTATTTTCATCCCATTGATAGGTTATTTTTGATAAAGTTTGTTTTTGTGTATCTAAGGCTAAAAAATTCAAATAGGTATCTTTACCTTCAAATTTCTCATTCTCTAATTTAGTTGTATTTCTAAGTGCAGTGGATATCTCATCTAAGGATAGTCTTAATTCCTGGTATAAAGATACCTTTTCATCACCCATCTTAGTTACACTAATTCCTTGACTAAATGTTGTATAGATAGCCGTGATAATAATCATAAAGATTGATATACCAATAAGCACTTCAATCAGGGTAAATCCATTTATAAGTAAGTGATTAAATCTACTATCCCTTCTTTCCATTCTACTATTACCTTTACCTCTTTCAAATCTAATTCCTTTATTTTCTTAATTTCGGCTTTCCATGTAAATTCGGATTCATCTTCAAATCCTCCCTCTATCTTTCCCGAATAAAGTTCTTGTGTAGTATTTTCTAACTCACTTATCTTCTGGGCAAGTAAAAAAACCGCCTTTGTATAATTCTTAGATGCCTTTACTGCCTGCAAACTTATCATAAAAGAGCTTAAGATTAAAACTATTCCCAGACAGAGAATAGACAGGGAAAGCATCACTTCAAGAAGGATAAAACCACTGTTAGTCCATATCTTTCTTGTAAATCTTAACATAATTAATCCTTGTGCCAAATGTTAAAATATACTCTCTACTCTCTTCATCTCTAAGAGTTAATACCCCTATATTAACTCTACCATCAGGATAGAAGATAATAGCATCAAGATAGCTATTCATTACAAATTCTTCTGGAAGACAATAGACTTTTCCAGACTTAACATAATAATCAGGGTAGTTAATTGGGTCTTTTTCTACAGATAACCAGTATTTTTTACCCTGATAATCGAGATTCAGTTTATATTTAGTCCTTTCTAAGACAGCCTTTTGTCGGGCATAGGTGATAAGTGAAGCCATTTCTTTAGCCGTTAGAGAGATTTTAAGATTTTTGTATGTTCCTTTAAAAGATGGTATCGCGGTTAGTATTAGTATTCCTATCATAGATATAACTATCAATAATTCAAGTAAAGTAAAACCTTTACTCTCTCCTATCTGTTTGTGTTTCTTCCCAGTTGCATACATCATCACCGCCACCTTCTACACCATCCTTTCCGTAAGAAATTAAGTCGTAATCTTCATTATGCACCCCGGGGCAGGTGTAATGGTATGGATTATTCCAGGGATCTACGGGTATTTTCTTCTTAAGATAAGTTCCTTTCCAGTTATTCGGGATAGGTGGAGTAGTAGGTTTTTGTCTCAAAGCGGATAATCCTTGCTCAGTCGTGGGGTAGGAATCATTATCTAATTCATACATATCTAAGGCAACTGAAATACTGACAATATCTGCTTTAGCTCTCGCTACCTTTGCTTGATAAGTTCTGCCAGTAAATCTGGGCAAGACCATCGCTACCAATATGCCAATAATGATAATGACAAGCATAAGTTCGATTAAAGTAAAGCCCTTATTGTTTCTCATACCTCAGTCCTCCTATTTTTTTACTCTACTAAGATATTCATCTTAAAAATAGGTAATAGCATGGCAATAACAATAAATCCGACCATAAATCCCATAGCCAAAATCACTATTGGTTCTAATAATGAGGTGATTACTTTTATTGACCTATCAAGTTCCTTTTCATAATTTGAGGCTATTTTTAATAATGCCTTTTCTAAAAAGCCACCTTCTTCGGAAATAGATACCATACTGACCATTAAAGATGAAAAAAACTCTTTGTCTATTAAACTATTCGCAAATCCCTTACCTTCATCGACTTGTTTATAAATTCTATCAATATCCTTTTTAAAAATTAAATTACCACTATGACTACTAATTACCTTTAAAGCCTCTAATATGGACACGCCGTTTTTCAATAAAGTGCCTAAATTTAAACTGAATTTTAAAACCTCTACTTTTTTTATCACCTCACCTATATAGGGTAATGACAACAAGAATTTATGGATAGTTAAACGACCTTTTTGAGTAGCAAGCATCCTTTTTATGGCAAAGATGACAATTATAAAAGAAGCGAATATCATCCACCAATATTTAGCCATAAAATTACTACTAAAGATTAAAATAAGGGTAGGAAATGGTAGATTTTGTCCTAAATCCTCAAACATAGTTACTAACTTCGGGATAACAAAAGTCATCAGGAAACAAATGCTTATTATTCCTACCGCGACTAATAAACAAGGGTAAATTAATGCGGTAGATACCTTCATCCTCAAATCTTCTATCCTTTCAAGATAATCTCCTGCCCTATCTAACACATGAGGTAACATACCTCCTGCCTCTCCAACCTTAATCATAGTTACTAAAAATGCAGGGAATATTTTAGGGTATTTATTTAGGGCATCAGAGAATTTCATCCCTTGCTGAACATTTTTATTTACCTCCTCGATTATTATTTTAAATTGTTTATTTTGGGTTTGTTGATATAATACGGATAAGGCTTTATTTAAAGGAAGTCCGCCTTCAAGTAAATCTGATATTTGTCTGGTAAACATAGTCACTTCCTTATTATTTATCGGGTTAAATCGCCATAGTTCCTTCTGTTTTCTGTCCTCTGCTCTCTGCCCTCTGCCTTCTGCTCTCTGCTCTCTGCCCTCTGCCTTCTGTTCTTCCTGTATCAAAACAGGGAAATAACCCATTTTATCTAAGGTATCGACAACTATTTTTTGTGATTCAGCAACTATGTTACCTTCAAATATATTACCCGATTTATCCTTTGCCTTATATACAAAGTTAGGCATTCCTTCTCCTCAAATCAGAAGTCAGATTTTAAAGGTATTGTCATTCTGTCCTCTGCCCTCTGCTCTCTGCTCTCTGCCCTCTGTCCTCTGTCCTCTGCCCTCTGCTCTCTGCCCTCTGACCTCTGTCCTCACTGCTGTGTTATTCTTAATACCTCTAATTTATTTGTAATTCCTGCTTCTACCTTTTTCATTCCATCTTCAAGTAATGTCTTCATCCCTAATTCAACTGCCTTTTCTTTAATTTTATAAGTAGGAGATTGGTTTAATATTAACTCCCTTATCTCATCACTCATTAATAAAATCTCATAAACTCCTGTTCTCCCTTTATAACCTGTATATCTACACTCCTCACAGCCAAACTTCTGTCCTCTGTCTTCTGTCCTCTGCCCTCTGTCTCCTTCCTTACACCTCGGGCATATCTTCCTTACCAATCTTTGAGCAATAATCGCCTCAATAGAGGATGATATCAAATAAGGTTCTATCTTCATATCCAGTAATCGGGCAATAGCTCCTGCGGCATCATTAGTATGTAAAGTAGAAAATACCAGATGTCCGGTCAATGCGGTTCTAATCGCCAATTCTGCTGTCTCTAAATCCCTTATTTCTCCTACCATCATTATATCCGGGTCATGTCTTAACATCGAGCGTAGTGCATTAGCAAAGGTAAAATCAATCTTTGGTAAAACTTGCATCTGGGTTATCCCTTTTATTTGATACTCAATTGGGTCTTCAATAGTGATTATATTCTTTTCAATAGAGTTGATTTTAGTCAAGCAGGCATACAAGGTAGTTGTTTTCCCGGAACCCGTTGGTCCTGTAACCAATATTATACCATGCGGCTGAGTTATTAATCGATTTATTTTTAATAAATCCTCATCACATAACCCTAATTCTTCTAAGGTATATGGTTTTCTACTCAAAATTCTTATACTTACGCTCTCTCCAAAAGGTGTAGGAAGAACAGATACCCGTAAATCATATTCATCTTTGCCTACCTTAATCTTTATCCTGCCATCCTGTGGAACTCTATGTTCTGCAATATTTAAATCTGCCATTACCTTTATCCTTGAGATAATTGCCTGGTGGAACTGGCTAATTTTAGCGGGTATAGGAATATTATAAAGTATGCTATCAATACGGTATCTTATGGTTAACTCTTTTTCATAAGGCTCAAAATGAATATCCGTAGCTCGGTCATTAATAGATTCTAATATAATTTCATTAACAAACTTAATTATCGATGGGTCTTTGGCATTATTACTTATATCTTCAGATTCTTTTGTTTCGCTTGTAATTTCAAGTCTTGCTCCTTCAAAGTAGTCTCCTCTTGCCTTTATTCCTTCTATGGTTTCTGCCCCTATTCCATAGTATTTTTTAATTGCCTTCAATATATCTACTTCATTACTTAAAACAGGTTTTATTTCGTACTTTAAGAGGCGTTTTATGTCATCTAAGGTATGAATATCTGTGGGATTAGTCATAGCTACCGTGAGATAACTATCATTTAAAGATAGAGGTATAAGTTTATAATGTAAGGCAAATTTAGCGGAAACCTTCCTGATTGCCTTCGCATCTATATGAATATCCTGTAATTGCACATAAGGGATATCAGTTTCCACCAGATTCTCCTTTTCTTCTGATATAGATTGGTACATACTATTCTCCTGTAAATAGCCGATGTCAGACGTAGGGCAAGGCTTATGGTTTTTGCAAAATCAACTTCCACTTTTTTGGAATACCATAAAATAAATTAAAAATCAAACATCAAAATGTAAAATTACAAATCAAAAATCAAAATATTCTCCAGCTACTTTGTTAATTTACAAGTATTTTTGCATTTTGCATTGTAATTTTGATATTTGCATTTTGATATTTACATTAAAGTTCTTCTTGCTATCGCTCTCCCCAAAAGAGGAACCTATTTATGAAAAAGCAATTAGCCTTGCTGCTCAAGACTGTTCTGCTGCTCTATTTTTCTTCTCCAGTAATAATTTTAGGGGTAAGTAAAATAACAAGTTCTGAGTTAAGTTTCTTAGTCGTCTCTTTCTTAAATAAATAGCCCAGATATGGGATATTCCTTAAGAAAGGTACTTGAGCAATCTCCTTGGTTTTCTCTTCCTTTACTAACCCACCAATAACAATGGTCATCCCATCTTTTATCCTTATTTCGCTTTCTACATTAGAAGTCTCTACGACAGGGAGGTTATCATTTACATATCTTGTTACAGCACTTACTTCGGGTTTTATCTTTATAGTAACAAAATCATCCTCACTTATCTTTGGGGTAACAAAGAGTTTTACGCCCACATCAATATAAGTTACCTTTTGCACCTTAATCGGATTCCCTTGTTGTGGAACTACAGTCTCTTCAGTGATATAAGGCACATTACTTCCCACTAAAATTTTTGCTTCTTCCCCGCTTATTACTGCTACTTTGGGGGTAGAGAGTAATTTTGTATCTCCAATAGTCTTTAGTGCCTCTAAGAGTATATGATAATCATCGGTATTTAATACCCCTGCCTCTATCCGAATTCCTGCCTCACCTTGGGTTAACGCACCAAGGTTAGTCTTGATATTCAAGTTATCCGTCTGCTGGGCTAAATATTCCCAGTCTATCCCAAATTTAAACTCATCTGATAAATTTACCTGGATAATTTTTGCCTCAATTACTACCTCTTTTGTCTGGGTATCACAGGTAGTAACAATCTCTTTAATCCTCTTTATCTGACAAGGCAAATCACTTACTATAACCTTATTTGTCCTTTTATCCATCTTAACTGTTCCTATCTCTTTAGTTAGCTCATCCTTTATCTTTTCGACTATTTCTTCTGGTTTAGCATAGTTAAGGGTAAAAATTTCTGTGCTCAGCTCGGGATAGTTATCAAACTCTGTAATCAATTGGGAAATTACCTCTACCTTTTCAGATATATCCGTAACAATAATCTTCTTATTTAAAGAATCCGTTTGAAGTTTTCCATCTCGGGATAGGAGACTCTTTAATACTGGTTCTAACTTCTGGGGTTGGGCATAAGTAAGGGTAAAAGTCTTTGTTATTGATGGGGTATCTAATACTTTGATAATCTCTTGCATCTGCTGGATTAATTCTGGTAAATCAATAATAATAAGTTTATTTGCCCGTTCATCTATAAATATTTTACCGTCTCTGCTCTTTACTCCATTAAGTAATTGAAGGATGGAAGTCGGTTGAGCATATTTTATTTCAAGCATTCTAAGTATTTTGCGGTCGTTCGCCTTTTTACCATATAACTGTTCATATTCATGATTAGCCATAACCTTAATTAATTCATCTTTCTTTTCATAAGCTAAATCATTCACCTCGCAGATGACCTTTAATGCATCTTCTACACTTATCTCCTCTAAGAATATCGTAACTCTACCCTGCACATTCTTGCTGGCAACTATATTCATTCCACCTTTTTTAGCCAGGATATTAAGCACATCGATTATTTCCATATTTTTGACATTAATGGTTATTTTATTACTCAGGGTGCGTTTAGTTGGGGTTTGAATTTCGGCAGGAGGTATCTCTATTTCTCTATCTGTTGTCGGTAATGGAGGTTGTGGTCTTTCTTGTTCTAATCTCAGTTGTTCCTTTATTTTTTCCCGGACCTCTTGAGGTAATGTCTCAGGAGGAAGTGGTATTTCCTTTGATTCCTCTGCTTGAAGAGGGGATAAAGATAAAACGATAAGTAGACATAATAATATTTTTAATTTATTCATAAGTGCTTCTCCTGAAAATAGTTTTTTCACGCAAAGGACGCAAAGGTAATTTTGTCCTTATTTTTCTTTGTGGTCTTTGCGTGCTTGGCGTGAAACTTCCTTTCTCTTGAAAAATCGGACTTCTTTTCTGTTTTTTTATCTGCTCAATCCGCTAAATCCGCTTACTACTTATTTTCATCTTCATTTGTGCCCACTCACGGTGGGCATGAGCGTTTCCCCTGAAAATAGTTAATTAGAGATTAGAGATTAGAGAATTAGAACCTGCACTCTTGCTAATCTCTAATCTCCAATCTCCAATCTCTATGCTCAATTTTCATCCCCCTTTGTGCCCACTCCCTGTGGGCATGACCGTTTCCCCTGAAAATAGTTTTTTCACGCAAAGGACGCAAAGGTAATTTTTCCCTTATTTTTCTTTGCGGTCTTTGCGTGCTTGGCGTGAAACTTCCCTTCTCCTGAAAATCGGGGTTCGGGGTTCGGATTTCGGGGGTAGGGGATTCTTTTATTCCCGAGCCCCGAGTCCCGAGCCCCTTAATTTTCATCCCACTTTGTGCCCCGCCAGGGCATGAGTGTTTCTCCTGCCTACTACATATTATATATTAATTTATCCAGATGTCAACTATAAAGTAAAAATTTGAAATTAAAATTCATAATTTATACCTAAGCTAAAATTAATAGAATGATAATTATACTTATAAGTTTGCTCATAGGCTGTGTTGGATTTTGAGATGTCATAATAGACCTTTGCTTTTAAATTCCATCCTTTAGAAAGAGGATAAGAAGTCAGGAGAGTAAATATGTGCTCTTGCTTATCCAACTTTTCTTTTAAATAATTTCCTTTTTTGTCCTGGAGGGGCCTTCCTTTATATTTTCGATAAATATAGTTGTAATTTAGATGACAGGGTATATCTTCACAGAGACGAAGAATTAAGGAGGGTGAAATTTTATACTCATTATAATCAAAAAAGTGAAGATAAAGGACAAGACTTTTGGTATCATAATAGTTTTGATTAGATATTCTTTGATTCAACTCAATTGTTAATTTTACTGCTATCCAATCTTTTAGATTATTAACAAAACCTATCTCTATCCAATTGATTTTTTCCTTCCTTTTCTCCTCTGAAAAAGGATATTCCGTTCCACTTTTAGGTTCTATTTGAACCAGATCATCTATGTAGTCTTTCCACAAATGAATATAATTAAAAGAGTAAATTTTCTCTCTACCCTGTATATCTACCCCAACCCATATCTTATGTCCATAATAGTCTTCTACCTTATGAGGACCTTTTTTATAAGTTTTATAATATAACCCTTCATAATAAGGGTATCGTCGAAGATAGAATTTATATCCTCCTTCAAAGATTGCAGGGAGTCTGGATACATAGCCTTTATATTCTATTCGCTCTTTTATTCCCCAATCATAATAATTATACAGACCACTGGTTAAACTTTCATCATTTGTGCCTTTTATTTGCTCCTTAAAATATTGAAGGGAAAGTTTACTTTCAATTTTATCATTGAATCTTCGTATATAACCTAGACTTACAAATTGATCCAATAGCTTATCTGTCCAGACTACCCCTTCTTCTGTCTGGGTTTGATCTGTTTCTTCGTAAGATATTTCATAAAAAGGAATAAGAAGATTGCTTTTATCAAATTCAAAAGGTAACCCAATATTCAACTGAAGGTTAATCCCTAAAGATTTATCTTCTCCCCTTAGTTTGTAATATCCTCCACTAAAATCTGCATTAATTAAAAAGGACTCCTTTAATGCTGCCCAGGCTGGTATATTAAAATACAGGAGTCCTAAGAGTAGTGTCCAAAATAAAATCATTCTTTTTATAAGCATAGAAAATTACCTTTTAGTACAAAACACCAAACAGATAAGTGTTAAATCCTCCCCCTACTAAAGATTCTTCACTTGCGTATCTTAAAAATATCTTTGGTACCATAATAGTATCAATTGTCCTGCCTTCAAACTCTGTTGCTGTATAGATGGTCTCAATATTATAATCCCTTTGCAATCTTTCAATCTCTCTTAAACCTGATGGTTCCCAGCTAATGGAGTTACCTTCATCATCGATGATATAACTTTCTCTTTTTAAGAAGGTATTATTCCACCAGAAGTCTCGATTACTCCATTTTCCACCATTAGGATATTTACCGTTACTCCAATTTGGTTCATGAGCCTCAAAAGAAAAAGACTCAAAGTCAACCTTTAGTTTATCATTATTATTCACTCGCCAGACAACTTTTTCTGGACATAAGATCCACCATTCTCCAGTTTTTTCCTTCTGGGCATTAAAAAGGTCCATTACCTCAGGTTTTTCACCAGTCCATTCATACTCTACTGAATCAATGGTGTTGGATAGATGGATAGTCTGTTTTTCTGCATACCATTCTGGATAACCTGGCCAATCCCATCTAAAGGCTATCTGAGTTATATCTTCAGGTAAATCTTTATTAAATTCTTGTAAAAACCAGAGAGAATTCAAGCTTCCTTCACGATGAGAAAAGCTTAGAAATTTAACCTGGTCAGCCTGAGGTCTGAGCACATACTCCTCTACCCTTACCCTATTGCCGTGTATATCAGTAAGCACCTTTTCTAACTGGGCATCATATTGTCTTGTAATTTGAGTCTCCTGTCTATCAAAGGATATATCACTCCTCTCCTCTGCTATCTGGGTTCGATATTCAGCCCTTTCAGCTAAACCCAAAGCATAAGTTAAATTACACCCAACTAAAATCATAATTCCTGCACTTCCTAAAACAAATAGTTTCTTCATTTTTACCGCCTCCTTTTCTCAAGGGTTAAAAATAATAATGAATTAGAATTGAGTTTGTTATCTACCTAACGATAAAGTTCAGGTGCGGAGGGGAGAATTACCACAAAAGTTTGATAGCAAGATAAAACTTTGAGAGACCACAAAACTCTGACCACGGCACAGTCCCCCGCCGTCAACTGCAACGCAGGGTTAGACAAAAGCTCTGATTCGCTGTCTTTTCCTTTTCCTCTGCCTCACCGAATTATTGTGCATTCCACATTCACGGTTGACCCTAAAATATCTCCTTTTTATTTTCTCACACAAAGCCACAAAGAACACAAAGGTTTATTGTTTTATTCAATTCCTTTGTGACTTTGTGTCTCTGTGTGATTATTTTTATTATTCTAATCAAATGAATATTCTTCTATTAGTGTAAATTGAAGGTTTTTTATACCAGTGAATGGAAATTTATTAATATCCCCACTGCCTATCTGCTTCTTTATATTCCCAAAGAATAATCAGTCTCTTTAGTGTCTTTAGTGTCTTTAAAAAAGTTAGATCCTCTCTTTGCTATTATTATGAAAAACCCAAAATCTGTTTAGCTTGTAATGTTATTTGGTAAAGCATAACAGGTTTTTTATTTATTAAAGTTTTTAGATTATCAACCGATAAAATAGGTTCAATAAGTTCCATTATATTATTATTTAAAATATTTTCCAATTCTTTTTCAGTTATATTTTCTGGTTCAAAATAATCAGTTGTTTTTCCTTCTTTTTCATAACTAAAACGAGCTCTAACATCTCCATCCATATATTTTTGTTTTTTATGTTCTTTGTTTAATTCTTGTAAAATATAACCTACATTTATATAAAATCCTTCTGAATAAGATGATTTTTGCACTCCTATTACCAATAAAATGTCATTGGTTTCTTTTAAAAAAGAACTTCCTTTTTTAGAGAATCCTTTCTTTTTTAGAAAGTCGCTAATCACTTTTTGAAAATATATTGACTCCATTTTTATTTATTTTCCTTAATAAGTTTCCAGTATAGTTTTCCATCCAGAACCATATAAACTTTCCACTTCTTTTAAATAATTTTGAAGTTGTTTTTCCCCCAACTTTATAGCACTTGGATTATTTGGTTTTAATTCATAAATAATCTTTTTTTCAAGATCAATGAAATCTACTTTTTTACCGCTTGGCAATCTAAATTCTTTTATCCTAATTCCTTCTAAAACTTCATCAGCTTTAAAAAGTTTATGGATAGCACGACCTTTAGCGATTGCTTCGGCAACTTTGGGATTAGCAATGCCTCGCTCTCCACTCTTTACAGCTTTAAGTGCCGCGCCAATTTTTTCCGCAGCCTTTTCTCCCGCCCTTGCTGTTTTAAGTGCTACGCCAGCGCCACCTGGAACACCTGGAATAAAGGTTGCCCCTAAATCAACTATAATTGCTCCAGCGCCAATCCAACTTGGCGCCATAGCAAACTCTACAACACCAACACCCAAGCTGGTTACATCCCAGACAGTCTCTGCTGCCTCTCCATCAGGGTCAACATACTTTAATGGATTATTAATTCCATAGGCATAAGGATTCAATCGTTGTGGCTCCCGCAGAATTCGTTGTGATGGAACACGCTCAATCGCTGGATCTGAGATAATAAATCTACCTAATTCAGAATTATAGTACCTTGCTCCATAGTAGTATAATCCTGTCTTTTCATCAAATCTCTTACCTGTAAACCCTATCTTGTAAGCACTTCCTGGAGAAGCCTTACCACCAAAAGGATAATAATCCTGAGTGGTATAATTATCATCTAGACTATTGGTAATCACACGAGGAGAGCCAAGATAATCATTATGATAATAGTAAGTTTGGTACTTAGTGCTCGGTAGGGGATGTTCAACTCTTGCTATTACTTGTTCATTAGCATGAATATAGAAGATATTATCAATAGGTGTTAGCGAAGTAATATCAATAGTCTTTAGTTGCTGGAAATCCTCACTAATTGTTATTATCTCAATATCATCTATATACCAGCCTTCATAATCGTTATACCACCCATCTACTGTATCAAAACTAAATTTAAGTTTTATATTATTTATAGTATAAGGTGATATATCGAAAGATTCCTCATGCCAATCTTTATAACAGGGACCTTCGTTACAATCATTGTAAAATATCCGATGCCAGGATATACCATCATAAATCTCTACCCTCATATTATCATAGTCTCCATAGGAATAAGATTCATGTTGCCATCTTGTCTTGAATTTTAAGGTAGCATTATTTACAGTGGTCAGATCAATAAATGGTGAAGTTAACGCACCAAAATTCCTATTTCTACCAGTATCATAATTTGTTCCATTATTATAAGCAAAACAGTATTGAGAGCTATAATTTTTGGTTTTAGAGCGATTCCACAAACCATCATATAACCAGAGATTATCCTGCGGTGCTTCCTCTTTTTCAAAATCAGCATTAAAGGAAGATGGTTCAACTCTAACATTATCTATATACCAACCTTCATAATCGTTATACCATCCATCTACCGTATCAAAACAGAATCTTACTTTTATTAGTTTACCGGCATAAGCTGAAATATCCAATAATTCCTCATGCCAATTTGTAGATGCCTGTCCTTCATTACAATCGTTATAAAATATCCGATTCCAACTTTTACCATCCCATACCTCTACTTTTATGTTATCATAATCTCCATAAGAATATGATTCATGTTGCCAACGGGTCCAAAATCGTAATTTAGCCGTTGTTACCTTGGTCAAATCAATAGTAGGTGAGGTTAAAATTCCAGAGTTTCTTCCACCAGTATTGTAATTAGAGCCATTGTTATAGGCAAAGCTATAATTAGAATTATAACCTTTACCCTGTGCCCGATGCCAAAGCCCAGTTGTAGTCCATACATTTGGCTCAGGTAATGTTTCAAAATTGTCTTTAAATAAAACAACCGATTGAACGGTTTTTGTGCTAAAATTCTCTTCGTAAATTATCTCTCCTCCAGCATTATAATGATATAGAGCAACTAAAGTAATTGTTCCATCATTAGTAAATTTCTTAACCCTTTTCCCATCTCCATCATATACATATCCCTCAAGCCACTTTCCATCTTGATTAACCTCGACTAATCTATTTTCATAATCATATAAATAGGTAAAAGTGATTCCATTATAGCTCTTAGATTTTAGGTTGCCATTATCATAATATGTATAATTATAAAGATTATCTGAGATAAGGCGGTTAGGATGTGAAGCATAATATGTGTAGTTACGAATAGAGGTGCCTGATGAATCTTGAACTCTTGACCATGTCCGATTTCCTATTTCATCATAATCATATTCTATTTTTAGATTACTTGTAGGATTGTAATCTATTGAGATTAGCCTATCTATAGAATCATAATCATATACTACAAATGGAGTGTTAGTCTGGACTAACTCATTATATTCCTCCTTAAGATTTCCTGCTGGCTCATACTTGTAATACCTGTGGAAGATAGGAGAGGTCTTAACTACTGTTACTTTCTTCATCCAACCTCGAGGATAATAGTCATAGTTAGTTATAAACTGATTATTATAAGTGATGGATGAGATATCCCCATTAGGTTCATAAAGGTATTTTTCAACTATTTTATTCAATCCTTCTACTTCAATAAAATCTACCCGATTGAAGATATTATAACTATAGATAATCTTTTTATTAGAAGGGGTAATTATCCAGTCAATATTACCTGCTGAGTTATAATGATAGGTAGTAGTATATGTTTGACCTACTCCATTTATCTTCCTTCTTTGTTGAATTAACCTATTACACCTATCATAGCTATAATTAGTTACTCCTACATCGTCTATCATATTTGTACGATTTCCAGTACCATTTATTCCTTGATCGTAGGTATAACTTACCTTTTGAATAAAGTCTTCGCTGGACTGTGGATTGTTTACTTTCGGATCATTTATTGGGTCACTACCAGTGTAATTTAATATCCCCTTTGCTATCACTCTATCCAACTTATCATATCTATATTCTACCCAATTACCTGCCTTTTTCTGTTCGGCATCTCGACTAAACCTTAAATTGCCATTTAAGTCATATTGATACTCCCTCCTTCCACTGTCTAAATGGTCCACAGCAAGTAATCTATTCAATGTGTCATAAGTATATTTAGTCTCATGGCCATCTTTGTCTTGAATTATAGTCAGGTTGTCTAATATATCATAGGTATAATTAGTAGTAAGATTATAAGTCTCTCCTTCGTCCGGAGAGTCTTCCTCTACTTTAACTAACCTACCTAATTTATCAAATGTAGTTCTCTTATAATGACCATTTTCATCTTTAGTGGTTACCAGATGGAATCCAGCATTATCATTCCTATGGGTAATAGTCACCACGCCAGTGGGCTCTGGATAGATAATCTTGTAAGTTCTAAATAATGAATCATAGTGATATTCCGTATAGGTATTTGGTCCTTCTGATTCAATGTAAGGAGAATATTCCTTTTTTATCTTTCCAATCTCGTTATATTCAACCTTACTACATACACTTTCCCCTGAAGAGGTATAATTTATTGTAACATCAAGTAGTTCCTCACTTGCTGTGGAAACACATCCTTCCAGATATACCTTCCAGCGCAAGTATCTTTTAACTGGTGAATTAATAATTCCTACAAATTTACCATTTTGCCAGTGTCCCGTTACTTCCTGAGCTTTTGATTCCTCCCAGGTAAACTCACTCGTATCACTACTTTGGGTTTTAATTTTAATCGATATCATAGGCAGTCCGTGAAAATCTACATTTGCAGAAAAAGTCCCATAATTATGCAATGTAGAACCAAAATCAATCAATGGAGAAAGAAGTGAACCTAAAGAGACATAGATTAAACCACTAAGATTGAAAGAAAAAGAGGGATTTGAAGGGCCATGCCAGCCATCCCCATCCATATCTTCAAAAGCAAATGTCCTAAGAATTATCTTATTTGAATCTAGACTAACTAACCCACAATAATTTGAATCTTGACTTGACCACCATGGATTAGATGCACCAACGCCATTAGAAGAATAACTTTTAATCTGGGGAGAAGATATAAAAGAGGGAAAGAAAACATATTCCATTGTATATTCATGCACATCTTGATTAGTCCACAGTCTCCCATCAAAAAACTGTTTATTTCGATGGCCACATACGCGTTCACTTGTTTTTCTAAGCCCACTCTGGGCTATTTCTTTGGTAACAATACTTCTTTTAACAGTTCCTGAATTGGTTATATCAATTCCTTCACCTGCACATCCCTTCCATTCTGTTTTATTGTTCCATGTCTTTGTGTGAGATATAATTGTATTTGTATCATTTGTTTTTGTTTTAGTTTTTATCAATTGCCCCAGTCCATTATAATATTTAGTGGTTTCTTTTTTTATTTCATTATTTATCTTTTCAGAGATGATAATCCTATTCAAATCATCATCAGAGGAAAAGTTTCCATAATGATAACTATATTGAATAGTTGGAGAATCAAGGGTATCTTCTGGCTTTATTATTTTCTCTAATCTACCAAAGATATTATATCTATAAATAGTCGAATTCCCATTAGCATCTGTTAAAGTATCTATATCTCCATTCTCATTATAATATGTATCTACATAATGTCCTAAGGCATTTTTAATACTGGTACAATAGGCATGTTTTAATTCACTGGCACTATTACTTCTTGGATTATCATTATCACCAAAATAGTAATAGGTAGAATTGCCATTAGCATCCGTTTTTTGTAAAAGATTACCATAGGCGTCATAGTCAACATAAGTAGTAGTACATGTATTCTCTCCAGCATCATATTCTTTATCTCCATCTTTATCTAACCACCTATATTCTGACACTGGATATATCTGAATTCCTTCAGTATCATCAAAATCTTTATATAAAGTAATCCTTCTATTTGCTAATGTATAATTGTTAAGTTTTTGGTCTTGGATTGTTACTGTCCCTACTTGATTTATCATATGTTTATTTTTCATATCATCATAATATTGAAATGCATAGGTGTTTTGTGTTACTCTATTTCCATCATTTCCATGTTCGGTCATAGTTCCCACTAAACCATTTATTGGATTATAGAGATAATTTATCTCTTGATATGTGCTTACGGTTCCAATTGTAACATTTCCAGATGCAGACCAAGTAAAAACTACACCTTCTGGAGGGTTTGGATACCACTCTTGAATCCAATCTCCAGCAATATCGTATATATCCTTTAACACATAACATTTTGCTTTAAAACCATCTGTTCTATTTTCTATAACCTGCATTCCTCCCCAATAATTATTTGCACTAACAGATAGTTGTGGTGGTTCGTTAAAGGTTATACCATAGGAGACATCTACTATTGCCCAAACATTGTAGATAGCTAACTCAACCCACCAGATACTTACCTTTTTATTAGAGCGTTCTTCTTGAGCCCCTCTACTTCCGTTCTTACTTCCCGAAAGATATCTTGTTTCAATACTCTCTACCCCATTATATGCAGTTTTATAGGTATTTAATTTTGCCCAACCACTGGTTAATTTTTCCTTTCCACCACTCCATGTAGCCTGGTCTTCAAAGGTATATTTATTTTCAACTATTTTAATCGCTTTATCTTCCTGGGTGTAATAAGTTATCTTTGTTAATAATCCCCGTCTATAATCCATATCATATTGCCATTCATCGCCTTCATTAGGATGGGTATAGGCATTTGTAAATTCATGAACACTATATCCAGAAGGTCTGGCTGTAGAATTATTAGAGTCATAGCCTGGAATGACAGTAACCTTACAGTAACCTACATAACTGTCAGCTTCATGACTACCAATATAAATTCTGTCATTAAGTGACTCACAAGGAGGAGGTTCTATAGGTGTAGCACCACTACTTTCTCCATAATTATTGGCATCTCCATCCCCTTCCTCTAAATCATAACCCTTTACATTATATAGATATCTAACAATTTGTTTGTTTCCAAGACCATCTGAGATGGTTATCGTTTTTACCCTTATTCCACCCCCATATTGAGTTCTATAATCATTATCTATAACTCCCCATAATCCCTCATTTCTACCAGTTCCTGCCGCTTTATTTCCTACATGGGCGTATCTATCTGACTCATACTCCCATTCAATTGTTCCACCAGTAGGATAAATTACCTTTGTTAAAGACCATGCCTGAGGAATAATATTTTCCAGTCTACAACTGGAATTATGATTATCTATTGAACCATTGGAATAATAATAACCCCAGCGATCCCATTTATACTTATCCCAGGTTGGATTTTGGGAATAATATTCAAATCTTGTTGGAGGTAAAGCATTACCTCCATTTTTGCCTCCTCTACCATATTCTGTAATTTTTGATAAGGTTAACTTGCCTACAGGGGATTCAGGAGCACCAGAACATAACGGATTGGAATTATTATATTCGCAATAAATACTCTTAATAATCTCAGAAGAATTATTTTTATTATATAATTGTATTTCTGCTAACTTCATAGGAGGGTGGTTACTTCCATTAGAAGTTGCTACAAAAGATGCTTTATGTGTAGGTGTTTCTATTGAAGTCAGATGAGCTAATTCTCTTTTGCCCCATGAGGAAAAATATGTTTTAAACCCTTTATCATTTCTACCTTCATATTCCCCTCCATCAGAGGGATTATGAAAATTATACTCACCATCAACTTGATAATTAAACTTAACCCAGTTACCTTTATCATCCCCACCATTATCAGGAATTAAATCTCCATTACCATCAATATAATCTGGAGAAAGAATAGCTGTTAATAGCCATTTATATGGGTATGGGTCAAGGAATTCTGTTTTAAGCCTTCCTTTTGTATCTATATCATCTATAATTCCAGGTACTTTCCCCTCAAATCTTGTCTGCCACCCTCCAGATTTTACTAAGAGTGGTTGAGCATAAACATATTTGGTACCATCTTTTTCGGTAATAACAAATTTTTTTATCCCGTTAGAAATAGATGCAGACAATTCATACTCTATCCTTACAGCATCATCCACTTCAGAATTAGAAGATGTTTGTCCACATGTACGTTGTAGATGGAACTTTCTACTATTAGGACTTCCACTTAATACCAATTTATTGCTCTTACCTATTCCTGAAAGATAATATAAATCAGGTGTTGCTCCATCTCGAGGGTCTTCATCCTCTAAATTATGATGGTTGGTATATAAAAATCCACCATCTGAAAACTTTTGATCACGAATATCTATATCTGTTTCTCCTACACTCACACTTCGACCAGAAACATAAGGTTTTATTTCAGTCCCATCATTATTACCCCAACTTACACTAAAACCCATTCCTCCACTAATAAAAAATTGGAAAATTCCCTCGATTATTTGTTCATACCACTTCCTGGGACCAACTTCTATTTGTCTAAAGAAGTGTACATTTTCTTTCCCTTTCCAGTAATCATCAGGCCAACTTACTACCTCTCTTGTAATAACTCCTGGACATAAATCAAATCCTAATCCTACCCACGATGCCATTTGATTGACTCTAATTCCTGCCTTGTAAGTTAGTTCAACAGGATAATCTAATTCTCCTCGACCAGGTACTGTAAATAGTGGAATCTTCAGGTTCATATCGCCAGTATAAAGATCAACTGTAGATTCATCCAGACTAATACCCTTTGGAGTAAAATTATAGATTTCTGGTTCACTGCCAAAAACTACCTGAGTTCCTACTACCCATGTTGAGACACAAATAAAGCAGGCAATTAATTTTAGCCTGCTTAAAAAACTTAAAACCCATTTTAACATCAATTCCCACCCTCCACTTAAAACTCCTTTCATTCCGTAACCTCTCTCTCTCTTATACTTACAACTCTTATTTTGTTTTAACATTTTTTAATACCCCCTTTTTCAAAAATAATAAAATAAAAAAGGTAATATCTGTGATTCAGACACTGGACATCAGACACAAGACTATAGACTCTATTTATGCAGGAAATTAGTGACATCTAGGAACTCATCCTCAAAACTTCACTCCCTGAATTTTTTCTAAGCCATACCTACAGAAGTATAGGCAGGTCTCCCACGCCTTCATTCTTCTGCAATTTCTGCCCGCTTTAGTCTGAAGTCTGATGTCTATAGTCTACTGTCTGAATCACACAGAAATGTGTTATTTAAGTTTATAAAATTATATATAACACACAAATAGAGTTTTGTCAAGTGTTTTTTTGAGGGTGCAGAAATTCTCGGTGAAAAATTAGATAGAGGCTCATTATCCCTTATTTTTCTCTCAAAATGTTTACGAAAAATATTTTTTTCTATCTCTCCTAAACATAGATGAATTCAGTCTCTAAAAATTCACCGAGAATTGCTGGTATAATACTTTTATATTTCAAAGATATTAAAAAAGATTTATAAAAAGTCATCCAGACTACCTGATATATGATATAATCCTGAAATCGGCAAGTAGCTGAGTAAAAAGGGGAGAGGGGGGTGAAAAAGAAGGTTATTTTGACAAATTTGGAAGGGAATTAAGGAGAAGATGAAGGGAATTAGATAACGGATAGAAAAGAGATGGGATTA
>JBFLYA010000016.1 GCA_040757115.1 bacterium
TAATGAATCTATCCGTTGATTTAATGAATCTATCCGTTGATTTACATATCCAATTTCTTCTTTAACAACCGCGCGTATTTCGGCTATATCTTGTTTGGTTAATTCGGCAAAGGTAATTTTTCCTGGCAGGAATATAAGTAATCCCAGAATTGGGATTAATACTTTTTTCATCGTAAAACCTCTTTTTAAAAGTAATCTTATATTAAATTATCACATCTTACTCCAAAAGTCAAGTTTTATTTTTAATCTTTTTTTGCCACAGAGGCACAGAGTGCACAGAGGATTATTTATAAAATTAATCACTAAACCTACTTTCTTCCCGGTGAGTTTTAAGTAAGTAATTGTTGTCTCCATAGTGCCCTTAATAATCTTCTCTGTAACCACATTTATCTTTTCGTAAGCGTTCAGGTGGTGTAACAAAAGGAGATGTGGAGATTAAGGAGATAGGGAGATATTATTAAAAAAATTGAAATTAATAGAAACTAATAGAAATTTATGGAAATTTGTTGTTTCCCACAATCAATTTCTACCTATTTCTATAAATTTCAATCTATTTCTATTATCTTATCTCCATATCACTCTTATCTCCTTATCCCCTTTCTTACACTTTTGATATATAGCCTGAACGGTTACATCTTTTCTATCATTTTCTCTCTGTGTCCTCTGTGTCTCTGTGGCTAATCTTTTTTTTCACATAGTTCAACTTTTTCCATTGCTTGTTTTTGCCAGTCTTCGTGAGGGGTATAAAAGCTACGGATGGCGTAAATTCCATGAACTATTTCACCGTAAGTATCCTTTGCTTCTTTAAACTGACCATCTTTTTCATACATCTGACCTATTTCAAATATTCGCTCTTTTGCCTTTTTCACCCATTTTGAACCCGGGGTATAAAATCTAATGGTTGAGCCATACCAGACAACGGCCATCGCATAATTTTTTCCCTTGTATTCTTTTTCTCCTTCATAAAATGCCTCTTTTGCCCGATGTAATGTCTCTAACCAGACCATTGTAAAGGCAATTACTATTACTCCTAAAACAGTTAAGATAATCTTTAATGGTTTATTCTTCATTTTTTAAACCTCCTCTGAAATGATAGAATTCGACCCCGCTGGCTTTATCCGTCATTCGCTGTAACGATTGGGGTAGATATTAATTTATTTTTTCGCCCAAAGCTTCAATATCGGCTAAATCCTTATGACGGTATAATGCCTTTTTGTTTATAATAAACTCTTTGCGTCCAATAAAATAAACAGGAAGATTACCATATTCTCCCTTTTCTCTACCAACAAATGCAGTATGCCAATCAATGCCTGAGATAGAGGTAATAATATCAATTCTTACCGGTGGCACCCCCAGTTGAACAACTTTATGTTCAACTGCAAAATCTTCGACAGAAAGTCTAAGTGAACCAAAACCAAAATCTTTCGACCTGTGAAATAGGTCAACGAGGGAAAAACAAAATTATACTCCACTGCTTGGTGTAAGAAAAGGAGATAGGGAGATTAAGGAGATAAGGGGATATTATTCTAATTCCACTCTTCTAAAATCTGCCTTTTCTTTAGCAAAGTTTACAAGAATAGCCACCTTTACACCTGCAGCTTTTAAATCGGTAAATACTCTCCAGAAAACCTGGCCCCAGTGTCTGGTGTACCTTGATAATACATTGAATTATTATCTCAGCAAGTAGATTTTCTTGATATTCTTCTCTGATATCTCCATATCCCCTTTATCCCCTTATCCCCCTTCTTATACTAACTACGATCAAAATATTCCTATTTCACAGGTCGAAATCTTTTAATGCCGCAAGTATTTTTTTGCCATTTTCTACGGATGGTTTTATAAAAATGTCCATATCTCCAGTATATCTGGGAGCACCATGAAATGCCAGGGCATAACCACCCATAATTAAAAAATCAACCTGATGTTTGTTGAATAACTCTAACAACTCTTTGAAGTCTTGCTGTATTTCCATTATATTGCTTCCTTAAATAATCCACTGTCCTAACTCTCTCTTTTACAGATTTCCTTAACCAATATTCTAAATCCGAATTATCCTTTTTTGTATTTAAATCTTTTATTTTTACTACCTTGCGAATCATTTTATCTCCCAATTTCTAATTCCCTAATCTTATCTAATCTACGGATATGTCTTTCTTCGTTGGAAAATTCTGTTTCCAGGAATATCTTTAAAATTTCCTTTGCTTGTTGAGAGTTCACTATTTTCGCCCCCAGAACTAAAATATTAGCATCATTATGTTCTCGGCATAATCTTGCGGTCATTGTATCACAGCAAAGAGCGGCACGGATACCTGGGATTTTATTAGCGGTAATTGACATTCCTATGCCGGTGCCACAAATAAGTACCCCGCGCTCAAATTCACCATTACTTACCTTTTTAGCCACCTTAATCCCAATATCCGGGTAATCAACGGATGTTTCATCATAGGTCCCAACATCTTCATACTCATAATTTAAAGATTTTATTAATTCCTTTTTTAAGTCAATTCCAGCATGGTCACAACCAAAGACAATTTTCATTCCATTAGTTTTTTTATCAATCGCGTTAGACACTTTTTAATCTCCAAAAAACAGGTTTCATATCCTTCTCTTGAACCACCAATTGGGTCAGCAATCTCTTTTTTCCCTAATCCAACATACTCAGACAAAAGAAATGTTTTTCCTTTTGCTGATGGTAAAATATTCTCTACCCTTTCTTTATGATAACTCTCCATCGTCAGGATTACATCTGCTTTTTTAATCATCTGTTCATTTAATAGTGTAGAAAAGGCAGCAGTGGGGAGAATCCCTTCATTTTCTAATATTTTTAGACTCATGGGAGTAACATTTCCGTTATTAATAGCAGATGTTCCAGCAGACTTAACTTCAACTAAAAAATTTGTCTCTTTTGCCATTTTGGCGAACAATTTTTCTGCCATAAAACTTCGGCAGGTATTACCTGTGCAAACAAATAAGATATTCTTCGAATTAAGAACTCTGAATAATTCTTTAGAACCAATTGCTCCTTCACGCAAAATAACAGGTGATTTACCTGTTAAATCTAAAACAGTCGAGGCAATACCCAATTTTGTTTTACCACCATCTATGATTAAATCTATTTTATCTTTTAAACCTGCCATTACTTCCTCACAGGTAGTTGGTTCTTTATGGCCAGAAATATTTGCTGAAGGACAGGCAATCGGGGTGTTTGAAGACTCAATTAATGCTAACGCAATCTTATTATCTGGCATTCGGATGCCCACAGTCCGCTTTTCACCCATTATCATTTCAGGAACTAAATCACTGGCAGATAAGATTATCGTTAAAGGACCAGGCCAGAATTTATCTATTAATTTCCAGGTATCATCAGGTATATCTTTCGCTAATCTTGATAGCTCATTAAAATCTGAAATAAGTAAAGATATTGGTTTGGATATGGGTCTTTTTTTTACCTCAAAGATTAATCTTATTCCATCTTTATTCAACCCATCTACCCCTAATCCATAGACCGTTTCCGTAGGAAAGGCAACAAGTTTTCCTTTTTTAATAAAATTAGCCGCCCTTGTTATCTTC
Organism: bacterium; assembly: GCA_040757115.1. Classification (NCBI taxonomy): domain Bacteria; species bacterium. The sequence continues at coordinate 3,571 of JBFLYA010000016.1, forward strand.
TCCTTTTCTGGATAGATGGGGTCTATTTTTAAAATTTCTGCTCCTTTTTGCACTTTAAATACTATACCATATTACTTTAAGAATGTCAATTGTTTTTTTGGTAATTCGTAACCGTTCACTGCTCTTCACCGCAGAGACACAGAGACGCAGAGAAAAAATTAAGTAACTATTCAGCCACTGATTGACACGGAGTAGCACGGAAATATAGCACTTATTAATCGAAATTTGACATAGATATGGCTATGAAATTCCAAATCACAAATTCCAAATTCCAAACAAATTCGAATGACCAAAATTCAAAACATTACCCCCATAGTTTGTATTTAGGATTTGAAATTTGGTGTTTATTTGAGATTTGGTGCTTGGGATTTGGGATTTTTTTTACTTATCCACTCTGAGTAAAGTTTTGACTAATAACTGCTATAGTCAGAAGACAGAACTCAGAGGACAGATGAGAAAGGGGGAAACGGAGAAAGGGAGAAACGGAGAAGGAGAGGAGAGACGAGGCACTATACCTGAATTTTCAGCCCTCAGCCTAATTACGGACACAGAAAACGGACACGGATTACGAATTTTCAGTGTTTCATCTGTGTCCATCAGTGGCTGAATAGTTACATTTCTTGTAACCGTTCAGGTGGAAATTTACCGCAGAGACGCAGAGGAACAGAGAAATAAATCAGATAACAGAAAAGATTATTGAGGTAATCATTGTCATACATAGGACATCAAAACCAAATTATTAATCAATCATGAGATGTCGGGCCTCAAAAGCTTGCTCTGATGAAAATCAGGAATGGAATTCTGCGTATGGTAAATAGTTTTTAATTTTTTCTCTGCGTCTCTGTGTCTCTGCGGTGAACGGTTACCATTTCTTGTTCTAAATCATATCAATATACCCACAGGGGCATTCTTCCGCACATTTCTTACACCCCTGACAGAGGGCTAAATTGAACTCGTAATGTTTACCTTTGGGTAATTTCTTGACTGCAGAATCCGAACACAGAATATAGCAGTTGTCACAATCAAAACATTGACCACAACTCATACATCTCTTAGTTTCTGCAATAGCCACAGGTTCATCAATGGTAAAAGCGACTTCATTAAAATTATTTACCCGTTCTTGCGGACTAAGATTTGAGGTTTGAACTCGGGCTAATTTTTCGTAGTAATTAAAATTCATCCTGGTATGTCGGATGATAGTTGGGGCAAGAATTTTTGCAGGTTCTCTTTCTCGTAAATAGTCGTCAATTGCCTCAGCTGCCTTTCTTCCCAAACCAATCGCCTCAGTGACCAGACCGAGTTGATTTGTTACATCACCACCAGCAAACACCTTATCAATGTTTGTTTTTCCTCTTTCATCGATGGTAATCCAGCCTTTTTCATTTTTGATTTGCTCTAAACCGGTAAAAACAGATATTTGACTGATAGCGGCAATGATAGCAGTTGCCTTTATTTCAAATTCAGACCCGGCAATAGGTATTGGTCTTCTGCGACCACTGGCATCTGGCTCACCCAGTTCCATACGAATGCACTTTAACCCAACGGTTTTATTACCTTGTTTTATGACCTCAACTGGAGCGACTAAAAGTTCAAGATGAATTCCTTCTTCTTCGGCTTGATTAACCTCATGTTCAATAGCCGGCATCTCTACTTTTGTTCTTCGATAGAGGATAGATACATCCGCATTTTGTCTTCTGGCGACCCTGGCCGCATCAATAGCACTATTTCCACCGCCAATAACCAGCACCTTTGAACCTAAATCAATTTGTTTGCCAGAATTAATCTGATTCAGATACCAGGCCGCGGTAAAAACACCTTCAGCATCTTCGCCCGGAATGTTTAGACCCGCTCCTTGATGTGCACCAATAGCTACATACACCGCATTATAGCCTTTTTGTAACTGTTCAAATGAAATATCTTCTCCAATCCTTGTCTTGCATTTGAGTTCAATCCCTAATTCTAAAATCGCATTAATCTCAGCATCGAGAATATCTTCTGGTAATCGGTAGCGCGGGATACCATATCTGAGCATTCCGCCTGGCTTTTCAAATCCTTCAAACACAGTGACTTTATAGCCTTTTCTGGCTAATTGACAGGCACAGGAAAGCCCTGACGGTCCTGCACCAATTACGGCAACCTTCTCTGGATATGTATCCGGATAAAGTTTTTTATGTTTCAGGTTATTTTTAATCCCGTAGTCACCAATGAATCTTTCAACCGCATTAATACCTACTGCCTCGTCCTTTTCTTTTCGATTACATTCTTTTTCACAGGGATGCGGACAAACTCTACCACAAACTGCCGGGAATGGGTTTTTATCGACTAAAGTTTCCCATGCCATTTTAAACGCATCTTCATAGTTCCTTCCATAGTTTTGTGATTGAGCAATAATTGTTAAATAACCCCTAATATCTGTTCCAGATGGGCAGGTATAACTACACGGTGGTGTTTTTGGGGTATATTTAGGTCTTAGTGCAGAGGTTTCTCTGCCTCCGCGCAAACCAATTTTTTCTAAAGCCCGTTTTCTTGTTTTTAGAACTATAGCCATAGTTTCCTCCTTTGTAACTATTCACCACGAAGAGCACGAAGGGCAGGGAGATGTTACAGAACAAATCTCTTTATGCCTTCTTTCAATCTTTCCACGTGAATTCAAACAAACCCGGCTCAAGAGTTCGATGCACCGCTATAGTGCCTCCAATGACTCTAATTTATCAAATTTCACTTCGTGTCCTTCGTGGTGAATAGTTACCAAACATTTTACTCATTCGCGGCCGCTTCTTTATGAGGTATCTCGACAAATGTGCCCCCAAAGTAGGTATAGACACAGCGTCCGGAATCTATTAACATATTGATCGCCTTCCTCGCATCGTCTTTAGAAACTCTATCTTCACCATATTGCATAGTCATCTCTTTAGGCAAGTCATTTGGTTTAAATTTTTTCTTACCGGCGTATTCTTCTATCATTTTGAACATTGCATCCGCTATTTCTTCAATAGACATTTTATCTGCCATTTTTCTGTACCTCCTTTAATAAGTAGAGAGTAGAAAGTAGAGAGTAGAGAGATTATTCCCATTTCGCAATTAGTGAATGAAGCATTGCTCTAATCTCATTTAAAACTTGTAGTCTCTTCTCTATTATTTTTTCAGGCAACAACTTTCTTAACCTCCTATATCTACCCCTACTTTCTCCTACTGAACCTTTAGACATTCTAAAGAAATTCTTAATTTCTTTTCCCGACTTTCGTTCATATCCTTCTTCCATATTAGCACAGATAGAATCTAAACTTCTCAATTGATTCGATGCTAATATCCTACCTGCAAAACTCTTTTGAAGCACAGGTAAATCTTCTTCTAAAAAATCTTCAAATAGTCTAACTGCTTTTTGATAAACTTCAAAGTCCTCTACACTCTTTATTGGTTTTCTCTCCATTCTCTCTTCTCTCTTCTCTTTTCTCTTTTCTCTCTACTCTCTACTCTCTACTCTCTACTCTCTACCTCATCTGCGTTGTCTTTCGATATGTTTGACCGGCATGTTTAAAGTCATCGATATGATACTTGGTGAATTTAATACCGGTCAAATCAAAGAATTTTGGCCAGCCAATTCGATTAATCCATTCTCCAACTCGTTCGTATTTGAAGGCATTTTTGGCATAGACCTCAATGATATTTTTTACCGCCGAGACGACTTCAGGCCATCTTGGTGGATTATTTGGTAGAAAAGGTATGGCTAATTTAGTGAACATTGGTGTAGTTCTTGCATTGGAAACCTTTCCGCCTACCCAGATAGAGACGCCATCATTTAATGGGTCAGCAATTGGCATCGCTGGACAAACAGTGTAGCAATTGCCGCAATACATACAATTATCTTCATCTATCTCTACCGATTTTTTACCATCAATGATAGTTGGTCTAATCGCCGCCAGAGGGCAGGAGGCAACAATTGATGGAATCTCACACAAATTGCCTAATTTTTCATGATTAATCTTGGGTGGTCTTCGGTGAACACCAAGAATGGCAATGTCTGAGCAATGCACAGCACCACACATATTTAGACAACATGCTACCGCAATCCTTAATTTATGTGGTAATGCTATTTTGCCGGTAAAATAATCGGTCAATTCATCCATCACGGATTTAACAATACCTGAGGCATCCGTAGCCGCAGAATGGCAATGAACCCAGCCTTGTGTATGAACGACATTGGAAATAGTATTTTTTGTTCCGCCTACAGGCAGATTCTGAATCTCCAAATCCTTGATTAAAGGCTCGATATTGCCTTCCTTTGCCAGTAAAAATTCAACATTGTTTCTGCTGGTAAATCTCAAATACCCATCGCAGTATTTATCCGCCAGGTCACATATCAGTCGGATAAAATCACTGCTCATCAATCTGGGTGAGCCAACCCGCACTGTATAAATTTTAGCCCCTGTTTCCGCAACATGGACTAAAACACCTGGTTTTAATACCTCATGGTATTTCCACTTACCATAGTTTTCCTTGATAATTGGGTGTAAAAACTTTTCATAATGTGGTGGACCTATATCTGTTTGTCTTTCTGCCATTTTTTAATTTACCTCCTTGTTTTTGCCACAGAGACTTTTTGTAAACATTCAGGTGGTGTAACAAAAGGAGATGTGGAGATTAAGGAGATAGGGAGATATTATTAAAAAATTGAAATTAGTAGAAACTAATAGAAATTATGGAAATTTGTTGTTTCCCACAATCAATTTCTACCTATTTCTATAAATTTCAATCTATTTCTATTATCTTATCTCCATATCACTCTTATCTCCTTATCCCCTTTCTTACACTTTTGATATATAGCCTGAACGGTTACGACTTTTTATTATTTCTTTGTGAACTCTGTGCCTCTGTGGCTAATATCTTACTCTTCCTCGTAATACTCCTCATAGAATATGTATGGATTCTCTCTGGGTTGGGAAACCATTTGTGGGACTGGCTCAAGCCCTATTTTTTCAAGGAAATTACCCAGTCCTATTCGTTGGATACATTCACCAATTCGTTCTCTTGCTTTGCCATATTCATCCCAGAAATCCCAGATTCTTCGGATAAGACTTTTAAGTTCCTCATAAGGTGGTTCCATTTTCATAAAGGGCACCAGCACTGATGATAATTGTGCTCCTTCAACAATTGGTGCTTTTGCACCCAGAAGGATACAAGCACCCTTTTCTTTTCCTATGCGAAGTGCTTTTGGCAGGACATTAATACAATGCATACACTTACTGCAGGATTCATTATCAATCTTTAGTTCCTTTCCATCCCATTGGATACATCTTTTGGGGCATTTATCGCAGACATCAGATTGAATATTTGAGTATTCTTTAACGGCATCCTGGTCAATCTGGATGTTATCCTGCCATATTCCAATAACCGAGAAATCAGATCTGGCAATAGATGCGACGCAATCATTGGGACAGCCAGCCATCTTGAATTTCCATTTGTAAGGGAAAAATGGGCGGTGGAGTTCATCCTGATAGGTCATAGTTAAATCGTAAGTCAGTGCCAGTGTATCGTAGCAAGCAAATTCACATCTTGCCGGTCCAACACAACAACTTGGCGTTCTTACATCAGACCCTGAACCACCTAAATCCCAATTATTTGAAGATAAATCAGTAAAAAATGGTTCAAGGGCATTGGTATCCGCACCTAAAAATATTATATCCCCGGTTGAGCCATGCATATTAAGGATTCCCGAACCATATTTATCCCAGGTATCCACTAATTGTCGCAAAGCCGCAGTTGTGTAAAACCAACCTGAAGGTTGATTGACACGCACAGTATGAAAATGTGCCGCCTCAGGGAATTCCTCCGGGACATCTGAAAATCTACCAATCACACCACCACCATACCCTTTAACTCCAACAATACCACCGTGCTTCCAATGAGTTTTCTTATCTTTGTAAGATAACTCAAGTTGACCTAAAAGGTCTTTTGCTTTGGGGCTTCTCTGGCTAAGTTTCTTCAGGTCTTTAACAAAACTTGGCCATTTACCCTTCTCTAATTCATCTAAAAGCGGCGTTTTTAAATCAGACATTTTTTTCATCCTCCTTTTTTTTGCAGTAATGTTAAAAATTAACCACACAGAACCCAGCGCAGCATAGCCACAACCAAAAAAGGCACAACCTCACGGTTATAAAGAGGTCTATCGCTTTAACCACACCAAGGTATGTATTCCTCGTAAGTGTTCAGATAATAGGGTGTTTTGGTGATCTGGTGTTTGGTGTCTTCAGGCACATAGATACTCAGCCCGCCTCATTGGTTACAAAACTTTCCTAAAAAACAAGATCTGGCGGTGGTGTCTGAAAATTCTTTCATGTTTTATTTAACACCACCTCACATCTCAAATTCCAGTTATCTAATCACCACCACCCTTCCTGTTACCTTCTCATTCCTATCATTGGTGATAAGATAGATATATACCCCACTGGCACATGAATTACCGGCTTGATTATTTCCATCCCAGTGAGCTTCATTGGTATCACCCGTTTTCTCATCTACTAATTCACCAGCTAAATTAAATATCTTCAAGTTCCAGTAAGATGTTAGATTTTTAAAGGTAATATATTTGCCTGAATGAACAGTAGTTGGTTTAAATGGATTTGGATATACCTGGACATTAGATAAATTAGGTGCTACCAGATTACCAATAGCATAAATAGAAAAATGAGTGATATAAGCGGTTATACGATTATTGAAGGTATCTACTTCCTGATTAGAAGCGGCTAATTCCCAACCAGAACCTGTATAGTAAAATATCCGTAACCGACTTTCATCTAATCCTTTTACTTGCTCATCTGTGTAGCTTAAGGTAATACTTCCTTTTATCTCTAATTTAGTCTTTGGAGCTGTTACCACATTAATTTCAATAACTACTGGACTTACATCTTGTGGTATATTAGGTGGCACAGATGGAGGAGTAGTAACTTTTGTTATTTCTACATACGCATCCTGGTTAGGTGAACCCTTCTCAATGACTACAACTGCCTTCTCATCTTCTGATTTAATCAGAATATCCTCATTAGATTCTTTAGGAACATTAATTGCCTTGACTTCAAAGAGACTACTTGTCCCCACTTTACCAGAACTTCTAACACAGATAAATACCTGTGTTCCTGTGCCAGAAATAGCTACTGTTCCCTGCCATGTCCCACTACCAAAGGTAATTACTTTTGGAGTAATCGTCCCTGATATATTATGTAGAGATAAGGTACCTGTATTGTTATAATCATCCACTATCTTATTCCCTATATCCAGAGCTTTTATCGTAACATTAAACGGTATCCCATCTACTTTAGGTGAGTCAATCTTATCAAATTCAAAATGGTCTAATGGAGAAATAGCTTTAGCATTAACTTTAACTTCATTGACATCAAACAGGATAGCCTGGCTATTTATATCTATCATCTTCGTCATTCGATATTTAGCCGGGTTAAAATCAAACTTAATCTCCGTTATTCCTGAATCCTTTACTTTAAATTCAATCTCAGCTAATATACCACTCTCATATACCTTGCCTTCTAATAATCCACCGGCATAATCTACCGTGTCAACTCCAAATTGAGACTTAATCACCGGAAGACCTATATTACCGGTAGTCAGATTAATTACTTCTAAAAGATTAGGGTCAAAGGACAATTGTGCCTGGCAGGCAGCTAAATCCTCTACATTCTCAATCATTATCCTGACACTAAATGTAGCACCTACAAATGTATCAATTGCAGATGGACTAAATGTAAGTTTAGTTTTAGCAAGTTTTACAGGTAGTTTAACTGGTGGAGCAGGCGCTGGCGGTGCAGGAGCAGGTGATGGTTGTGTCTTAAAGAAACTATTTCGTAAAATCATAGCATCATCTATATTTATCCGCTCATCGCCATTATAATCAGATTCCTCGTTCCATCTTCCATCTCCTATGACCGAGAGATAGGCATTTCGTAAGACCATAAAATCCTCAATATCTACTACCCCATCATTATTTGAATCACCATTTAAAAGGGTAAGAGTAGCCACGATAGTCTTTGTTCCCGGATAAACTACTATCCCGGTAATTGTACCAAGAGCTACACCTAAGGTATCAGCCTGTAATGTATAAGTTCCCGGGATAACCTCTAAAAAGGTATAATAACCACCTATCCCGGTACTGGTTGTTCCTACGCCTACGAGGGTAATTGAAATGCCTGCATTAGTGCCTGTATCCTTTGGTGGATCAATTATTACATATCCTTCCATACTACCATATTCGAAAATAGTTACAGTCCCTCCATAAGTAGTAACTGGAATAGGTTGATTATCACTATCTTTAAGCACTGTCCAACGGTTATCAGGTTTATCAAAGACAAAGTAGATAGTAGCAGTCCCTGGTGCTTTAGCCTTAAATCTAATCTTTGCTAATATCCCTGAGCCATCTGCGGTATTAGTGGCAGGAACTAAAATCAGGCTATAGGCAATCTGTCCGCTCGTATTAGTAGCCGCAGCATAAAGTAATGATGCCTCTGGAGGAAAAGGTCCTTGAGTAATTTGTATGCCCTCTTCTACAGGATTATCATCTAATACCTCTAAACGATTATGGTCAAAGTCAAGAAAGACATCCAGTCCTGCCAAATTCACCACATCCTTCAACCAGATATCTATACCAAACTCATCCCCTTTAGTCACGATTTTACTCCCCGGCTTAATCTCTAATCGTGTACTACATAGGACATTAAAGAAGGCATTAGCAGATACCAGAGTCTTTAACCCAGTAGCAGTAACAGTCTTCGTCCCTCGTACCATTAAGGGAAAAGTAAAGGTGGTAGAAAAAGTCCCTGCATCACTGGCAATAGAAGTAGCAATAGACCGAATAGTACCAAAATGTATGACTATATCCTCAGTTCTACCATAACCATTACCAGATAAAGTGATGATAGTGCCTACGGTCCCAGAGATTGGAGTAAGGATATAAATTCTTCCTCCTGTGATAAAGAAAAAGCCATTAGCTTTTTTACCAGTTAGAAGCTCAGTGGCAATAATAGAGGTAGTACCATAAGGCTGGGTATCAGTAGTAAATATAGCAGTAAATTTGCCTGATAAATCAGTTGTAACAGAGGTAATAGTAAGAGTTGTACCAAAATTTATTTGAACACCCTCGGTTGGAATATATCCCCTCCCTTTTATTATCACAAGAGTACCAATAGTACCAGCAGTAGGAGAGATTTCAGTTATAGTTGGACTGGTATATGTCCCTTTTAACCAAGGATCATAATCAATATTACCAGAAAAGGTTGATGTAGCAGGTGGATCAGAACCCCACCAGTTATATTCAGCTGTCTGAGTACCATCTGTTTGTAGATTGTATGGTTGGTTATTATAGATGTTATTATAAATAAGTTCAGAAATTACTGAGGATTTACAGTAAATTCCGACGCCATTACCATTTGGATTACCAGTACCACCTGTATTATCTTTGAAAGTATTATCATTAATAATGGTATTATTATCTGAGGAAATTAAGTAGACTCCACAACCTACACCACCGCTACCCATAGAACTGCCTCCTGGTCCTCCCTCACCACCTCTGTTATCTAATATGATATTTCTTACTATGATGGTTGAGGTAGAAAAAGATAGTAATATCCCTCCTCCAATATTACCTGGACCTCCCTGACTATAATCACTTTTTCCTCCTTGACCACCTCTATTGTTTGATATGGTATTATATATGATAGTATTTTCTATTGAAGATAAAAAATATATCCCATATCCTATACCACCTGCACCACCAGAAGAAGGCATACCTTTAACACTACTTGTACCGCCTTGTCCCCCTTTGTTATATGAGATGGTATTAAATGAGATAGTATTTCTTGTTGAAGATCCAAGATATATCCCCCCTCCTACACCACCTACACCAGCATCACCGATAGCGTCAGGTACTACTTCTCCCCCTTGTCCTCCTTTGTTATGTGATATGTTATTATATAAGATAGTATTTTCCATAGAAGTCATGAGATATACACCTATTCCATCGCCACCTGCACTCATTCCCTTCCCTGCAAGGTTAAGTCCCCTACCACCATCTCCTCCTCCTATTCTTAGAAATGAATTATTTTTTACATTATTATGATTTGCATCATATAAATATAACCCTACTCCAATTCCTCCATTACCCCAATTATCTCCTCCTAATCCTCCTGTAATATTCATAATATTATTTTCATATAGTTCATTATTATTAGATGAACTAATAAAGATTCCAATTCCCTCACCTGTAGTTATGTTCCAGAAACCTCCCTGTCCACCTTGAATATCATAGATATTATTACTACTAATTTTGTTCTTTTCAGATGAATTTAGCAATATTCCTATTCCTTTACCTCCATTTCCTCCAATGGTAAATGGATATGCTCCATCACCACCTTTACCACCTATTATATTCATTATAGTATTGTTCTCTATAACATTAGAGTCTGCTGAAAATAGAGAAATTGCACTTGCTATTCCTCCATCGTTACCTACTCCAATTCCATCATCTCCTTTATGATTGGCAATTACATTATTATTAATTATAACATTAATCACATTTTCTAAATATATAGCTTGTTGACCATATTTGATTACACAATACTTAATTATACTTCCATTACCTCCATTACCACTAACCTTAATTCCATTCCAATCTCCTGCCTGAGCAATAGTAGAAGTTCCTTGACCATTGGTTTCATCTTTAAAGGAGGTAAAAACAATCTTATTTGTTTCCTCGCCAGTAGCATTTAGAAAACCATAAGAAATCAAAGAAGTACCTGTAGCAAACTTTACTACTACCCCTGGCTCAATTGTTAAAGTATTACCAAGTTCTACAATAACAGTTCCCGTGACAATATATGGACTATTCGTAGCCAACCAGGTGCCACTTTGAGTTCCAGTTACAGTAATAGTTGCTAAACTAATTCTTACCTCACTCATTAACCCCATAATCATTAAAATCCCAAACAAAAAAATTCTCTTAAGCATTTTTTATCATCCCCCTTTTAACTTATTTAAACTTTCTGCAAAAACTCTTTATTTCATCCTAAGTTCTTTGACTATCTTTAGTTAATTATTTTATACAACTCTTGATAAACCCCAATTATTTTCTTCATCCAAACAAATTTTTAACTCATGATATAAAAGGAATTAATTTTGCATTGTTATTTTATCTAACATCTGTTTAACCTCGATATTATTAGGTTCTAATTCAATTGCCTTTTTAAATTCTTGAATAGCTTGTTGCTGTTTTCCTGTCCTGTGATAAAGTACACCAAGATTATAATGGGCATTAATACATTTAGGATTTAATTTAAGTGCCTTTTGACAATGAATAATAGCTTTCTTATATTCCCCTCTATTTCCATAAATACCTCCTTGGGCACAATAAAGCTCTGCATAATTATTAAATATTGCTTTTTCAATTTCTCCTAACGGTTTTCTCCCATTAATCATACCATTATAGATATTCCTATTAATTAAATGATAACTAATAATTTCTTTCCATACCTCATCCATATTTACACTTTCTTTTAACACCTTATAAAGAATTATTCCAGGTATTAATGAATAATTATTATTAAAAATTTCTAAACTATATGTATAAATATGATAATTAGTTATATGATTATCTATGAAATTATTGAATCGTTTTGATGTATCCTTTTCTTGATAAAAATTAAGATTTAAATCGGGATATTTTCTCTTTAGGAAATCAATATAGTAATCATCACTCATTCCAACATAAATAATAGGTTTTATATCAGGATATTGATTTTCAACATCCTGAATGTAAGCAAGAGGGAAAACTACTTTATCAGATCCCCTTTTTAATACCATAATTGCTTTTTCTTTCAATGGTCTCAAAAGATTTGTTATATAATCATAAGTAAGATAATAGTTATTATAATTATTAGAATAATAATGAGTAGAAAAAAGAATAATTGGAATAATTAAAAAAGTAAATATAATAGATTTTATGTTCTTCTTCACTAACAATTTTGCTATTTCTCTAATTCCATATCCACTTAGAATACAAAAAATTAAAAAAGATATGATATAATAATCTCCAATATTTGGAATACGATATTGCGTTCCATAGGATATATTAGTAATAATTATCAAAGAAAATAAAATAAAAAGTAATTTTCTCCTGAAAAACATAAATAAACCTATTAATCCACTTAAAGTAAGATAAGGAGTAAACTGATGCGGAAGAATAGAGATAATATACTTTATTATTTCTTTTATAAAATTTTCTATAGAAAATGGAGTAAGATATCGTAGTTTATACTCTCCTCCACTTATATGACTTATAAATCTCTCTACGGTATCTGGTTTACCATAGCAATAAGTAGAATTATCAATTGCTCGAATAGGCAGATATAGGTATAAGAATAATGGCAAAATGAATAAACAAAGCAACTTGAGAAGTAGTGAGTAGTCAGTAGACAGTAAACAGTAGTAAGGTTTTCGAGTTGGATTTTCTTGCCTCCATTTCTTCCAGTACACGGCTATGATAAAGAATATACTCGCTGGAACTAAATAAATTGTTTGCATGTGGTGGGTAAAGGATAAGCCAAGGGTGAAAGCGAAGAGGTAAAGATAGTTTTGAGTTTTGAGTTTTGAGTTTTGAGTTTTTCCCTCTGTTCTCCATGCTCCACGCTCCGTAGTTACTACTTCTGCCCACTTTAGGAGGATGAAGATTAAGAGCGTGGCAAACAGAGCATTTAAGGTGTACTTCTCTGCAATTACTGCTTGTTCCCAGAAGGTAATAGCAAAGGCAAGCATTAGTGCTCCAACTATCGCCGGAATGAGGGATGAGAGATGAGAGATGAATTTATTTTCCTCACTTCTTACTTCCCACTTCCCATTTCCTATTTTTAAGATGATAAAGTAGACCATCACACACGCCAAAGAGGCACATAGAGCAGAAGCTAAATTCATCCGATAAGCAATGTTTCCAATCGGTAGAATAGTCATCCACAGTTTCCCCAGCAAACAATACAGCGGATAACCTGTTGGATGTGGAATACCAAGCACATAAGCCGCTGTTATCATATCCCCTGAATCATGAAATCCAATCGTAGGTGTTAAGGTATGCAGATACACTGTCCAGCAGATAAAAAATACCAATATCCCACCTGCATAATCTATCGGACTAAATGCTCTGGGAACAATTGGCTCATCCTTTAGCCTAAGAAACTTTGGAATTTTAAAGGAAACTCTTCTCTCCTTCTTTTTTTGCCCTTTGGTCTCTTTCTTCTGTCCTGTAAGTTTCTTTCCCATTTTTTCACCTCATTACTCATCAATTATACTTTGCTTTTTCATCTCTGTCAAGACAAAAACCATCTTAAATTGTCAAAGAGCAAAGTTGTAAAGAGGTCTGCATCAAAATTTGTAACTGTTCACCGCAGAGACACAGAGACGCACAGATATTATTATTCTCCTGGTTTTCTCTGTGTATTTCTGCGTCTCTGCGGTTCACTTTCTTATCCCTAATAGTTCCAAAAACAATTACTCATCCTCTAATCCTCAGATTTTTCAAAGGAACCACCCCAAATCCAACCCTGTCTGCCTTTATATACCCCTTCGCTAGTAACTACCACCTTGTAAAACCCCTTTTTCTCTTCTCCAAGATATTTAACCTGGGTTCCATTATCAAGGGAATATGTCTGCCGACTATTAGGAGTGCCTATTCTCAACCAAACCTGGTTACCACCGCTAACACTTTCTTCAGTAACTTTATATCTCTCCCCTTTTATCCATTGCGTGACTTCCTTTGATGGTTTTTTAATCATGTCCCCCTCTGGAGGGGGTAAGGGGGAGGAACTAGTTTCTTTGGGCAATTCACTTGCCTTTTTCTCTACCTCCTGTTCAGGTAGAGATGTTGTCTTCTCTAGAATTGTTCGGTTTGATTCTTTAGAAAGTATCTTACTTTCTACAGGCTCACTAATTTTAAATTGCAAGGAGAACCGATGCACATCTCCCATCTGCTCATAAGGTAAAAAACTGTAGTCAAGATAAAAGTTTTTCACTCTAAAACCACAGCCTAAACTAATACCATTCCCTACATCATTCTTTGAATTATACCCTGCTCTAACAAATAAATTATTAGTGGCTTGATATTCTGTGCCAACTCCAAAATTTATATCATTATCAACTGGTCGATTTATATCTAAGGCTAAGATGACTCGATTATCTAATAATTTATATCCCAGACCAAGTTTTAAATTTAGGGGTAATTTTTCCTTTTCTTTGATAAATTTAATCCTTGTCCCAAGATTAGATACACAAGCACCAAGTGATAGATTATCCTGCTTAAATAATATACCTACATCTACTGCGGCTGAAGAGGAAACCTCTTTTTCTAATTCTTGCTGTATAAACTTAAGAGTAGCTCCAACAGAAATTCCATCATTTACTCCCTGAGCATAAGTAACTCCTAACGCAAAATCCCTTGCATCAAAATCTCCTATCACTACATTATTAATATCTCTCCTTTGCATCTTACTCATTCCCAGGTAACTTAGACTTAAACCCAAAGTCTTATTTCTATAAGGCTCAGCATATGCCAAAAACTCATAATTTACCTCTTCTAGCCAATCAGTATGCATCAGAGCAGAAGTCCTTTGTTTAATTTGAGTCAGTCCTGCAGGATTATAATAAATACTATTAACATCATCTGCCACGGCACAAAATGCCTCACCCATAGCAGATGCCCTTGGGCTTATGCCTATCTTTAAAAAATTAGCCCCTGCCTCACCGGCTTTACTACTTATGGCCAAAGCAGGGTGCGGTAATAATATCACTCCTATACCTACTATTAAAATTAATCTTCTCTTTAACATACCTTATACCTCCTAAAGTTTTTTCAACAGGTTGGATGATTCTATACTCCCACTCTGTGGCAAATCATATTTTGATATTTCGCCTCTGTTGGCAGTAAGGCGAAGAATTTCAACCCAAGAATATATAAGATGCCAATAATGGCTACGATTCCGAGTGCTTGAGTGATTTCTGGCAAACTGATAAAATAACTTCCAATTGTCCCATCCCCAAAAGGACTACTTACTTCATAGCCAGGAAATAGTTCTGACGGAAGCACCTGACCAGGAATAACAATAATAAATCTTTCGCAGAAAACACCCGATACAACCAGTGCTGAAGCAAAAACTATCCAACCAATAGATTTTTTAATAAAAAGTATAATGACTGGCACAATAGAACCCATCAGTATCAGCCCAATCCAGAAAATCAGACAATATTCATTGCCACTAAATAAAAGGAAATGCGTTGCTTCATAGCTTGCGGGTGAATAAAGTCGGGTTAAATTCTCAACCGCAAGAAAATATAAAACAACAAGGATAAACGAAACCAATAGTCGGCTTAGACCTATAATTAGTTGCGGGTCCAAAAAGCGTCTGGTAACCTTAAAGGTTAGCACTAATAGAATGATAATTAAACCCGTTCCTGAAGATAAAGCCGCGGCAACGAAACTCGGTGGTGTTAGTGGTGAATGGTATAATTCTCTGCCACTGGTAAAACCAAAAATCCCGCCCGTGCCACTATGCACACCAATTGCCCAGACTACGGCTAAAACCCCAATTACTTTAACCAATTTCTCCTTTTCGGTAATCATTGCCCAGAGATAAACAATACAAATCAAGATATAAGTTGAATATAGAAAGCCATTCCAGGAAAAGATAGATTTTGGATTAAGGTAGAAAAATGCCAGCATAATTCTTTCTGGCCGACCTAAATCAAGTCCAAGGGATAAAAGTGCTCCAACAAGCAACAAAGCGGCTAAATAAGCGGCTACACGGGCAAATCCTTTATATTCGGTTTTACCAAACACCGATGATAAAGATGACAGAACTAATGAACCCGCACTTAACCCAATAAAATAAATAGTAAGAATAATTGGCAGTCCCCAGGGAACCTGATTATTCATTCCGGTGAGATAATGTCCTCTGGTGAACATTAGATAGGAAGAATATAGTCCAGCGATAGCCAGGATGCTAAGGATTCCTAATAAAAGATACTGACCGGTTGATTTTCCTTCAATTTTGGTATAATATACTTTCATTCGTTACCTACCTTATAATCCTAAATAATACACCTTTGGTTTTGAGCCTAAATCCGGGCGAATTGGGTGTGCTTTACCGCTTGCGACTAATTTAGCCACTTCACTGTTTGGGTCATTTAAGTTACCAAAAAACATCGCTTTGTTTGGGCAGGATACTACACAAACTGGCATCTCCCCGTTATCTACACGGCTCACACAAAAGTCGCATTTTTCCACTACCCCATGTTGTCGTTTTGGGGAATCAGAATTAGTATATCCTTCTTGATGTTTAAACACAAAAGACCTGGATTTATACGGACAGACAATCATACAGTATCGACAACCAATGCACCGGTGCTCATCAATTAACACAATGCCATCTTCGCGTTTAAAAGATGCCTTAACCAGGCAGACCTTAACGCAAAACGGGTCTTCACAATGATTGCATAATAAAGGAACAGGTTGAGATTTGGCGTCTGGCACCTTTGGTGTTACACTGGCGACTCGAATCCAATAATTATCCAAAGACACATTATTTTCTTTTCGGCAAGCATCCATACACACAGTACAGCCTTCAACGCATTTGGTAACATCAATCACCATTCCCCATTTATTTTTTGCACTGGCTTTAATATCCTTTGCTAATAGAGAAGAGACCAATTGCGGTAATGGTCCCATTGCAGTTCCTATAGCTAACCCGCCGCCTATTTTGAGAAATGTCCGTCTATCCATTTATCTCTCCTGAAAATCGGGACTCGGGACTCGGGGTTCGGGACTCGGGAAGGCTGGTAGCCGCACGACCCATGCTCTGCATGGGTACCCCGAGCCTGCGTTGCTCGACTTCAGCATCCCCGCCCGCATCCTTTCTTTATTTTTTATCTTCCTTTGTGCCCACTCACCGTGGACATGTTCGTTTCTCCTGTCTCCTGTCTGTATCCTCCCTCTCTACTCTCTACTCTCCGTAATATGGCAATTCCAGCAATTCGGTTGGACATCAACATAATTATGACATCTATCACAAAAATCTGCTTTATTAGAATGACATTTCATACAGGTTTTCTGAAGACTTTTTTCGTATCTGACGCCATCAATAATTCCGACCTCTCTATTGCCCTGACGAATGACCGCCTCCCTCCATTCGTGAAGCAATTTCATATGTTCAGTCCTCATTACATCTTTTGGCTTGACACACTCTTTTTTAGACATTTTATTGATAACAGGCGTGTCAAGACCTGGTTCAGGATTAGAAGATGCCTTCACCAGATTATAGAAGAATGGAAAACTTATTAATCCCACAAAAATAATCAAACCAGGAATTATTTTGCCTTTATCATACATCTTTATACTCCTATGTTATTCAACTATAAGACTTCTGTAAAACTAAGAAACTGTAGTTTTTAAGCGGGTATTTAAAACCTTTATTTTTATCAATTTCCTCCAAAATTCAAAATGCAAAAAGCAAATATAAAAATTACATATCAAAATGTAAAATTATCTCTTTCCTTTCAGCGTTAAAATACTTGAAGCAAAGATATTACCACATTCCTCCAACTTTTTGAGAAACACTATTCTTTGGCAACTTATCGATGAATTCTATAAGTCGCAGAGTATAGTTATCCACTCTTTTCTTGAAGTCCTTTTTGAAATTTGATTTGTAATTTTGCATTTTGATATTTATATTTGATATTTAATATTTGATATTTAATATTTATTTGTTGTCTCCCCCCAATCCTATTTTGCAGAACCCTATCCTATGTTATTTAGCTATATTTGGCAGTTCTTCACCCCGCAAATTAGTGGTTCTTTCCTTTTCTCCTTTCATCACGAGTGCATTTGCCACTAACTCAGTCACACCTGTTACATCCACACCCGGCACCCAGTAATTCATCAAAGGAGGCAGTGCGGCGCGGTCAATGGCACAGATACAGGCAAGCATATTTACGCCATATTGCTCCTGAACATACTTGACAGCCATTGCCCTGGGTAATCCACCCCTAAGCCGCAATTCCATATTCTCAGAGGCATTCAACCCTGAACCACTGCCACAACAAAATGTCTTTTCCCGAATGGTATCTTCAGGCATTTCATAGAAATGGGGACAGACATTTTTTATAATATAGCGTGGTTCTTCAAACATTCCCATCCCGCGGGCAACATTACAGGAATCATGAAAGGTTACTTTTAAATGGTCATTTCGTTTTGGGTTAAGGTTAAGTTTTCCATGTTTAATTAAATCAGCGGTAAATTCTGAAATATGAATCATTTTTGTTGATTTGGCATTCTCAAATTTCGTGCCCGTGATGGGTGAAATAGGCACTTCAAGGAAATCTGCAGGTCCGTTCCAGGTATCCATATACTGATTTATCACTCGCCACATATGACCGCATTCGCCACCAATAATCCACTTAACACCTAACCTTTTTGCCTCAGCGTATATTTTAGTATTAAGTCGTTTTGCCAGTTCCATCGAGGTAAAAAATCCAAAATTCCCACCTTCAGAGGCATAAGTGCTCCAGGTGTAATCGAGTCCGAGTTCGTGGAATAGTATCAAATAGCCCATACAGGTATAGGTGCCCGGGTCAGCAAACAGGTCACCTGACGGTGTAACAAAGAGTATTTCTGCTCCTTTTCTATTGAAGGTTGGCGATACCCGCACACCTGTTTTTTCTTCTATTTCATCAAGCAGGAAATCAATGGAGTTTTTAATCGTATGCGGTTCAAGGCCTAAGTGATTTCCTTTCATATAACAGTTTGCGGCTGGACCGGCAATCCATTCTATATTTAACCCCAAAAGATTGAGCAGTTCGCGGGCAATCATCGTAATTTCAGCAGTATCAATGCCGTAGGGACAAAAAACAGAACAGCGGCGGCATTCAGAGCATTGATAGAAATAATACCACCATTCTTTGAGCACATCAAGAGTAAGTTTTCGCCCACCGGCTAACTTTCCCAGTACCTTTCCTATATTTTTAAAATTTCCTCGATAAACTGACCGAAGTAATTCTGCTCGTAATACTGGCATATTTTTCGGGTCGCCTGTGCCAAGAAAATAATGACATTTATCCGCACAAGCACCACAGCGGACACAAATATCCATAAAAATCTTAAAAGACCGATATTTTTTCAGTCGCTCAGCCATCCCTTCTAAAACTATCTCCTGCCAGTTATGAGGAAGTTTCCAGTCCTCATCAAGCACAGACCATGTTCTTGGATTTGGGAAATCTACGGTTTGCAGGCTTTTCTCCTTTGCCCCATAGCAGAACATCCCTTCCTTCCTTTCAACCGGGAGATTCATCCATGATTTTTGTGGAGGTTTATAATTTATTTGAGATATTATTTCTTGAGGTTTTGGTTCTTTAGCCATATTCACTCCTTTTGGAAGTATTTTTGCCACAGAGGCACAGAGTGCACAGAGGATTATTTATTTTCTATTATTTTCTCTCTGTGTCCTCTGTGTCTCTGTGGCTAATCCTTTTCCACCGGGATACCCACCTGTTTCATTCTTTCGCGGTAGTGCTCTTCGTATTCTTCATAAGTATGAACTTTTACTGGATAATTCCACGGATTAATATGTCTTTTCATCCGATTATTATTTGCCAGATTTCGAGTTGGACTCAGGAAAATTCCTCCCATATGCACCAGTTTGCTAAATGGGAAATATATCAACAAGATGCAAACTAAAAACAGGTGGATATAAAAGATGACATTCACATCCGCAGGAATTACCGGTTGAAATCTTAACAATCCTAAGGTATATGCCTTTAAACTCACCACATCAACCTTCACAAAATACCTCATCAGAATACCTGAAATGGCTATGGCAATGATTAAAAGAAGAGGGAAGTAATCCGCAATAGGTAATGAGATGTAATAGACTTTAGGGCTTAATATTCTACGGAGTAAAAGAAACGATATTCCAGCCAAAAGTCCAACTCCGGATAAGAATACCACCGGTGAACCTATCTCCATAAATCCATCCAGCCTACAAATCAGACTGATACAAGAAGGCACTGGCTCAATAAATAACCGACAATGTCTAATGACAACAATAAAAAAAGACCAATGAAAGATTAATGCCGCAAGCCAGAGTAATTTTTCTTCGAGATGAAGAAAGTAAGGACCCTGTTTTAATTGGGTTTGTGTATTGCGGAAAAGTGAGCGAAAGAGAAGAATCTCTAAAACCATTCTTCCGATAGCCCCAATACCTGTTGCTGGATTTTCAAAACAGGCACTTTTAATCCAGGGAAGTGATTTTTGCTGTCCACAGGTCGTTGGTATGCGGAAAGGAACAGGAGATTGTGCCCATCGGACAATGCGCCAAAGGACACCAACAATAAAAATAAAAATAGCTAAATACGGAATGATAACTCCAAAAAGTAGATGCAGATTTGCAGTTTCTATTCCCAGATATGCCAGTAAAACTAATATTATCACGGCTAATAACGGTAATAAAACTTTCATTTGACACCCCACTTCATCATTTCATTTGTCTGAAGTTGATAAATCTTTTCTCTGCATTTCATAAATATATCAAACGAAATCGTTGCTAATCTATCTATTTTAGATTCAAGGGCTAATAATTCATTATATTCACTGCCAATTTTCTCTCTAATTGCCTGTTTTAGAACGAAAATAAAGGATATAGCTTGTGAGGGAGCAACTCCCTGCACTGCTTTAATTTTGATTATATCCTCTAAAAATTTATCTACACCCTTGTTTTGAATAATTCCATCAAAAATGCCTTCAATCCCTTTTCTGATTGTCCATCCTACTGGATTAGCGAATTGGTTTTTCTCTGTTTTTACAAACTCTGCCGTCTGTTGTGGATAGGTATTAAGTATCAAATCAAACCATCTGTTGATAATAGATTCCTTTTTTCTTAATAAGACATCATTTAATTCCATACAATTTAAACCCTGGATGAATTGCGGATTGTGAATCTGTATTTTCAGTCCGCAATCCGCAATCCACAATCTGCGATTAATTATACACGTAACCGTTCAGGGCTATACATTAGAAGTGTAAACAAGGAGAAATGGGGAAAAGGGAGAATTGGAGAAATGGCTCAAACTTTTTCTTGCTCCACCCTTCGGACATCAATCCTGGAGTCTGCGAAATTTACCAGTAACCCTATTTCTTTATCCACTGCTCTAAGGTATGATCTAACCTGATTATAATACTTCCCACTTATCTCCTCAACAGTTTTAATCTCTACCACAATCTCATCTTCAACAAAAAGATCAAGTCTATGAACCCCAACCTCGACACCTTGATAGAATATCTTGACTTCTTTTTCTGATTCAAAGATGATGTTCTGTCTTGCAAACTCAACCTTCAAGGCATTGTGATAGATGCTCTCCAGAAAACCAGGTCCTAACTTTTTATGGACATTAATACAGGCATTAATAATCCTATCAGTTAACTCTTCTTTTCTCCACTTCTCCATCTTCTCCCTTTCTCCTCATTTTTATCCTACCTGAACCCTTACTTATACACAGCCAGTTGGCTTGGGCAGACCAGCAATTTTACAGGCTTGTTTTGCTGGACCTGCTGGGAAAAGTTCATAAAGATATTTGTTATTTCCTTTTTCAGGACCAAACATCTTTGCCATCTCTTTTATCAAAATCTTAATCATTGGCGCAATTTGATATTCCTTGTAATAATTTCTTAAGAAATTCACCACTTCCCACCGGCGTTCATCCAGCTCAATATCCTCAGTTTTAGCAATGTGCACCGCGACTTCCTCAGTCCAATCATCTAAATTTTGGAGATACCCTTCTTCATCCGTCTCATAAGTTTTTCCTTTAAATTCAAAACCTGGCATAATTTTACACCTCCTCTTTGTTTGGCAATTTATCTCTTATTAAAAGAGTTGTCATTATTGTAAAGTAGAGAGTAGAGAGTAGAGAGTAGAGAGTAGAGAGAAAATTTTTCCTCCACCCTGTTTTTTCCCTATTTTCATTCTCATTTGTGAACCCACGGTTCATAGGCGTTTCCCCTGAAAATCGGGACTCGGGACTCGGGGTTCGGGAAGAAAGAAACTCTCAGCAATTCCCCCTTAATAAAGGGGGTTAGGGGGTTGTCCTTCTCCCATTTTCATTGCCCTTTGTGAGCCTTGGCTCATGTCCGTTTCCTCTGAAAATAGCGAATTAGTGAATTAGTATAGTATCCACAGATTCGTATCTTATGGTTTAGAACAGATATTCCCCCTTAATAAAGGGGGTTAGGGGGTTGTTCTTCCATTATTTTCATCCCCCTTTGTGAGCCGCAGGCTCATGAGCGTTTCTCCTTGAACCTGACAACCATTGCCTGTTGTTTCACTTTAGATGGCTAAATAGTTATAAAAGAAATACAATTTTATCATAGAAATTCAAATATGTTAAGTAAAAAAAATTAATAAGTCTATAAAAATTATTTATAGGCTTTACCTCTTTCCACAAAACTGACAAATTGTTGTGCCCAGTGTGGGACTCCGAGGCTGTGGAAATGAGTATATGAGGCAATAACATTTTTATAGATAATTCCATCGTGCCTACCATTTACACCTTTACCACGAATAACATTATAGCCAAAATCCAGTTGAGCAGGATTAGTAATCTGTGAGTAGTGGAACTCATGGCCTCTAATTTTTCCATCGAAATTAAACCACTGATTTTTAGTGGTGGTTTGCAAAATTACATAACCGTGTCCTTGCGGTTTTTCATACACACAAATATCACACGGAATAGCACCGACCATTTCTTTAGTTATGCCCTGATAAGATATATTTCTGGCTAAATACATCAAACCACCGCATTCTGCATAGACTGGTATTCCTTGTTCTATGGAGGTGCGAATATCTGTTAGCAATGATTTATTTTTGGATAAACTTTCGATGAATATTTCCGGAAAACCGCCTCCAAAATACAACCCATCTACTTGAGGTAATTTATCATCAGTCAAGGTATTGAACGGCACAAGCTCTGCCCCTGCTCTGGCAAGTGCGTCCAAATTATCTTTGTAATAAAAGGTAAATACCGGGTCTCTGGCTATGCCTATTTTGACTACTGGCGAAGGTATTTGATACTCTTGTTTTTTTAATGTAGGTAAAGAAAAGGCATCTTTTGAAAGGCTAATAACCTTATCTAAATCTACATAATTTTGTATTACTGCGGCAATAGATTCAATTACAGAAATAAGATTTAATTCTTCTTTGATTGGAATTAATCCTAAATGTCGCTCTTTAATTTCAATCTCTGATAGTCTTGGTATAGCACCTAAAATCTCTAAATCAGAATGTTTATAAATGGCTTCTTTTAGTTTTACCTCATGTCGTGTCGAGGCAACATTATTTAAAATTATGCCTGAAATTAAATTATCCGGGTCAAAATGTTGATAACCAAAGACAAGCGGGGCAACGCCGTAAGTCATTCGACTGGCATCAATAACTAATAAAACTGGGGTTTTGAGAATTTTAGATAAATATGAGGTGCTGTCTTTACCATCAATATCCAGGCCATCATAAAAACCCATATTCCCTTCAATGAGGCTTAAATCTGTATCCTGACTTGCCTGCTGGAAAGCCTCGCATATTTTTTTCTCTCCCATCATAAAGAAATCCAGATTAAGACATTCCTTTCCTGCGGCGGCTGTTAGCCACATTGGGTCGATATAATCAGGTCCCTTTTTAAAAGGCTGGATGATTAGCCCACGCTTTCTCAAAGCCGCACATAACCCAATACATATCGTTGTCTTTCCTGAACTTCTATGAGCTGCCGAAATGATAATTCTGGACATTTATTCTTCTTTATTTACCGTGCCTTTTAATACCTTTATTTTAAGTTTTTGGGTGGTGTCTGAAAATAACTCTAATAGTGAAATCTATGCAGATTTGGTGTCCAAAAGGGAGTAACCGTTCAGGGCTATACATTAGAAGTGTAAACAAGGAGAAATGGGGAAAAGGGAGAATTGGAGAAATGGCTCAAACTTTTTCTTGCCCTACCCTTCGGACATCAATCCTAGATTAAGACACCACCGAAAAAACAGGTGGAGGAAAGATTTTCTCTCTACTCTCTACTTTCTACTCTCTACTTCCTAATTTTCAGGAGAATGCTTACTCTTATTTACCAATGGGAATCCCATTGTTTCTCGTATTTTAATATACCCCTGGGCACATTGTCGGGCTAAATTGCGTATTCTGGCGATATAACCTGTGCGTTCGGTGACGCTAATTGCCCCGCGGGCATCTAAGATATTAAATGTATGAGAGCATTTTAATACACAGTCATAAGCCGGGAAGATGAGGTCTTTTTTTATTAATCTTATTGCTTCTTTTTCGAACATTTGGAATAATTTAAAATACATCTTAACATTGGCGGCTTCAAAATTATATTTAGAAAACTCAACCTCGGTTTGGTGATGCACCTCACCATATTTAACTCCATTACCCCATTCAATATCAAATACAGAATTTTTCCCTTGCAGATACATTGTGATTCGTTCAAGACCGTAAGTAAGTTCAACTGAGATAGGTTCAAGTGGCAAACTGCCGACTTGCTGGAAGTAAGTGAACTGGGTTACCTCCATCCCATCAAGCCAAACCTCCCAGCCTAACCCGGCAGCACCGAGTGTCGGAGATTCCCAATCATCTTCAACAAATCGTATATCGTGTTCTAATGGATTTATCCCAAGGGCAATCAGGCTATTCAGATAAGTTTGTTGAATATTTTCCGGTGAGGGTTTGATAATTACCTGAAATTGATAATAATGTTGAAGCCGGTTAGGATTTTCTCCATATCGACCATCAGTTGGTCTGCGAGATGGCTCAACATAAGCTACCTTCCATGGTTCAGGACCTAAAACCCGTAAAAATGTCGCCGGATTAAAAGTCCCTGCCCCAACTTCAATATCATAAGGTTGTGTAACTAAACAACCTTGCGATTTCCAAAAAGATTGTAAATTTAATATTATCTCTTGAAATGTCATTTTTACATCCCCTGATAAAATAATTTTAATCCTTTTCCCATAGCTGGCAGCACCTGTTTCTTTCGCGAAAAAATACCTTTCAAGAATAACTCTTCATCTATTCCTTCAAAGGCTAATTCGATAATTTTAGGATTTCCAGCAAAGATTAAATTACTTCCTTCTTTTAAAATATCTGTAATTAACATCATCGCTAATTCTAATTTATGTTGTTCTTTAAGTATATTTAACTCTTTCAAAAACAAATCTTTCAACTTAAGTAAATTATAAGAATCAACCGTTTCAAATTGCCCGATACCGATATTTTTGTTCTCTATTTTATATTCTTTGTAATTAGCCAGAATTATTTCTTTAACAGATTTCTTTTCAATTATGGACGAATGGCGAAACATATCAAGTCCAAATTCATTTATATCCACATTTGCCGCTAAGGCAAGTTTTTTGGCAATAGTTATATCTTTTTGGGTAGTAGTTGTTGATTTAAAAATAAGTGTATCAGATAAAATCCCGGCAAGGAGTATGCCGGCTATTTTTTTAGAAGGACTAATAAAATGTTGTTCATATCTTGCCGCAATTAATGTGGCTGTAGAGCCCACAGGTTCACCCGTAAATAAGATAGGCATTCTACTCTGAATATCTCCAAGGCGGTGATGGTCAATAATCTCAATAATCTCTGCCTCTTCAATCCCTTCTGCAGATTGAAATATCTCATTATGGTCAACCAATATTACTTTTCTACCCATAGCCTGTAGCAGGTCTCTTGCGGTAATTATTCCTATTACCTTACCCAACTCATCCACCACAGGCATAGAGCGGGCAGGGGAATTAATTATCATCCCTTTTGCTTCATTAAGTCGTGTCTCTGGGGTTAAGGAAGGAATATTTGTATTCATCAGTGTTTCAACCCCGGCTGAAAGTTTTGTTAGTCTAACTGAGGTAATCGTGTCATAAGGAGAAATAATGAGTGTTGTGTTTGATTTTGTCGCCAGGTCAACTACTTCTTGAGCAGGAGAAAATCCTCCCGTAATAATAAGGCATCGGACACCAACATTAAGAATAGCCATTTGGGCATCTTCACGATTGCCAATTAAAATAATATTATCGAATCCAAAGTAACTTTTAATTTTATTAACGATTGAGTCCACCTTCATTGCCCCAATAATCAGATTACCATTTGGGAAAGCAGTATCTTTTTCACCAACAATTAAAGTTCCATTTAAACATCGAATGATATTTTGAACAGTCGTATTTACCAATCTATCTGTTTCAATATTTGTTTCTGCAATGAGGAGCGAGGCAATTTTTTTAATATCAATCGTGCCCTTAAGCTCTGAATTTTTTACAATTGGCACCATTAAAAATCCTTTTTCTTTCATTATATCCAGGACATTTTTAATTGGTGAATCAATATTGACAAGGATAGGAGAGGGAGTCATTACATCTTCTACTCTTAGATAAAGGTCTCTAATGACCAGTGGCGGCTCAACTTCAAAATAATCAAGAACAAATCTGGTTTCATCATTTATTTCACCAGCGCTGACGGGTTTAACATTTTTGTCACCTAAAGTTTTCCTTAACTCAGCATAGGCAATAGCCGAAACAACAGAATCTGTGTCTGGACTTTTATGTCCGATAATTAAAATTAAATCTTGTTGTGGCACATTAAACTCCTTTTCAAAATTAGAATTCCCGCAGGAAGATTAATTCATTTATAATTGAAGCAAATTGTCGTGGTAAAAAGGCTAATAGAATCTTGACCACCCAATATAAGTGGGGAATAATTTGAGAGGAGTTAATTAACTTGTTGGCAAATGGCAATTTAGCTAAAATTATAACGATAATTACCGCGATTATCACTCCTCGAACAAAACCAAATGCTATCCCTCCAACCCTATCTAACCAGTTTAGCGATAATTTCTTTAATGTTTTTTGAAGAAAGACTCCAATAAGATTTATCAAGACACACACAATTAAAAATATAAGACCATAGGCAATTATATCTGCCCAAAAGGATGATTTGATAAATCGGATTAAAAACAGGGCTATTTTTGAATATAGTAGATTAGCCACTATAATCCCGGCTATTATCGAGAGCAGTGAGAATACTTCTTTTATCAGCCCTCTAAACAGACCAAAAACCATACTGATAATGATAATGACTAAAAAGAAAATATCTAATGGATTCATTTCTCCTGTAAATAGCCGATGTCAGACGTAAGACAAGGCTTATTGCTTTTTCATAAATAGGTTCCTCTTTTGGGGAGAGCGATAGCAAGAAGAACTTTAATGTAAATATCAAAATGCAAATATCAAAATTACAATGCAAAATGCAAAAATACTTGTAAATTAACAAAGTAGCTGGAGAATATTTTGATTTTTGATTTGTAATTTTACATTTTGATGTTTGATTTTTAATTTATTTCCCCTGAAAATGTCCGTAAGTCATTGTAATTGCTTGAGTTACAAAATTACATTTTCATTGTCCTTTGTGAGTCGCAGACTCATGAGCGTTCCCCTGAAAATAGCCGTAAGAATAGAACACGGATGACACGGATTTAACGGATTTTCGCTGATTTTTTTCTCTTTTTTCTGTCTTCTGTCTTCTATCTTATATCCGCGAATATCCGCATTATCAGCGTCATCAGCGTGCTATTATTTTTCATCTTCCTTTGCTCCCTGTGGGCATATCCGTTTCTCCTGTTTTACACATTTTCCAATTCTAAAATTAGTGCTTCTTCATTACAGTTTGGGAAATGGATACACTTAATGCATTCTCCCCAGATTTTATGTGGTAAAGTAGCTTTATCAACTAACTTAAATCCAAATCTCTTGAAAAAATCGGGATTATAGGTTAAGACAAAGATTTTATTTACCTCAAGTTCTTTTGCAGAAGCAATTGCGGAATCAAGTAATTTAGTGCCTATCCCTTGTTCAGTCATCTCTCTTTTTACAGCTAAAGACCTTATTTCAGCCAGGTCTTTCCAGACAATATGCAAGCCACAACAGCCAATTACCTGACCATCTCTTTCTGCAACAAAAAAATCTCTCATCCCTTCGTATAACTCACTCAAAGAACGAGGTAAGAGATTACCTTTCTGGGCATAAGAGTTAATAAGTTGTTGAATTTCATCAATATCTCTAATTTTGGCTTTACGGATATAAATCTTTTCTTCCATATTTTGTAGGCCACTTTTGATTTAGCTTGTAAATAAAAACAAAAATTTCAGCGACTGCCTGATACAAATCTGGTGGAATCTGGGTATTCAATTCTAATTTCGTTAACACCTCAGCTAAATTTGCATCTTCATAAATAAGGACATTATGGTTTCTGGCGACTTGAATAATGCGTTCGGCTAATTCTCCTTTTCCTTTGGCGACTATTTTCGGTGCATGCCCTTTATCGCCATCATATTCTAAAGCAACTGCTTTCCTTTTGTGAAGGGTATCCATTTTATACCTCTTTTTACTAAAGCGTGAACAGTAAAGAGTGAAAAATGGTAAGCGTTCAGGTGGTGTAACAAAAGGAGATGTGGAGATTAAGGAGATAGGGAGATATTATTAAAAAAATTGAAATTAATAGAAACTAATAGAAATTTATGGAAATTTGTTGTTTTCCA
>JBFLYA010000017.1 GCA_040757115.1 bacterium
TAATAATTAATTTTTTAATTTTATTTTCAACCCCCACCCCCCAATCTTGGGGGCTTTAATAAGGAATTAGGATTGTGGCATTCAAAATGACCAACAATATATATTATACGAGGACGATGAAAATGGGGGAAGAACACACCCCTGACCGAACACTGAGGCTGGGGGTGAAGGGAAAATTCGAGGTGTGTGAAGACTAATAAAATCAACGCTCAATTTTATCCGAGTTCTAAATAAAAAAGGTAACCGTTCAGGCTATATATCAAAAGTGTAAGAAAGGGGATAAGGAGATAAGAGTGATATGGAGATAAGATAATAGAAATAGATTGAAATTTATAGAAATTAGGTAGAAATTGATTGTGGAAAACAACAAATTTCCATAAATTTCTATTAATTTCAATTTTTTTAATAATATCTCCCTATCTCCTTAATCTCCACATCTCCTTTTGTTACACCACCTGAACGCTTACTAAAAAAGGAGGTGTGAGGAAAAAATGATGGTAATAAGATGGATTGTATCAGGGGTAGTGGTAGCGATAATTTCGCAGGTTGTGGGATTTGTAATCTATGGGCTGATATTTGGTAAATTTTGTGCGATGAGTGAAGGTATCTGGCGACCGATGACGGATATTTGCTGGAGTGTGGGGATGCCATTGACAGACCTTCTGGCAGGTCTAATGTTTGCCCTCGGTTATCTTTTACTTTACAAAGGGATACCAGGTAAAGGGATAAATAAAGGTTTTACCTTTGGGCTAATCGTTTGGCTTATGGCAAGGGTGCCAGGTGAGTTGTATTTTTATACTATGATTCCAATTCATCGGATGCTTGTCTTTGCCGGTTGGTTGCAGGGACTTCTCTCTTTATGCCTGGGAGGATTGGTCATAGCCGCCCTCTACGGCAAGACATTGGAAGAAAAATAGTCATAAACCAGATAACACAGATTTTAAAGAAAAACCACTAAGGCACTAAGAACACGAAGAAGTAGTCATATCCCCGCGGGACACAAACAGCAATGAAAATTTATCACACAAAGACACGGACATGCAGAGAGAGAAAGAGAAGTATTTTATAAAGTTCCTCACGCAAAGACGCAAAAGACGCAAAGAAAAATAAGGGGAAAATTACCTTGGCGACCTTTGCGAGAAAAAAAAGGGATATTTAAGCAAATAAGAGTAAAATGACTAAGCAATTTTCAACATACTTGTTAGATGAAATACTTTTGAAAGAAAAAATAAAAAGGGAGAATTTGCGTCGCCAACTAATCGAGAAGGTGCTAGCTACACTAACAAAACTTTCTGATAAGGTTAGTTTTAAAGAGGCATATCTGTTTGGTTCTATTGTCAATCCAAACAGTTTCTCCGAAAAATCTGATGTGGATATTGGCTTTGTTGATTTAAGTGACCGGGATTTCTTTAAAACTATGGCATTTATTTCAAGAGAAATTGGAATAGATGTTGATGTCGTTCAATTAGAAGGTCATCGTTTGGAAGAGAAGATAAAGGATAAAGGTATAAGATGGATAAAGAAGGTTTAGTTGTTCTAAAAGCTACAGTATCAAGGCAAATTGAGGAGATTGAAAAACTCTATGTTAGGATTGAGGACCGTAAACAAAAAAGAGGTAAATCAGGAATAGAAAGTCTTGCTTATCAACTACATAATCTCTATTGTGCCTTTGAAGACCTTTTTAAGATTGTGACTGATAGTTTTGATAATCATATCCAGAACAAAACCCATTACCATATAGAATTGCTAAGACGGATGACGATGACTATTGAAGGTATTCGACCAGCACTAATTTCTCAAGAAAATTATGAGTTATTGGATAATCTCAGAGCATTTAGACATCTTTTTCGGCATGCTTATTCTTATGAATTGGATGAAAGAAAAATAAAGATAGTTTTAGCCGACGCCATAAAATTAAAAAAACGCTACCAAAATGATATTAACATCTTTTTGAAAAGTATTGAGGGGAGACGGTCATCCCCGTTGGGGCATAAAGGAAGAAGATGAAAATGGGTTTGATGGTTCAGGTGAAATCAGGCTAAAGCCTGTGGCTACCAGCCTTCCCGAGTCCCGATTTTTAGAAGAACCCTTCAGCCTTCAACCTGATTACGGACACGGAAAACGGACACGATTTACGAATTTTCAGTGTTTCATCCGTGTCCATCTGTGGCTGAATAGTTACTTTAATTTTACTTATAAATTTCAATCCTTATTCGTATTCATAAACGGTAGAATTTGAGGACAAGACATATCGAAAAAAGATTGGAGAAGAGATGAGTGGTTATTTTAAAAGTAAATTAGTTAGTTTCATAGTCATAAGTGGTATTGGACTGTTTTTATTTAACTCCAATGTTTGGGCGGCTACAACATTGTCCGTAGATTATATTAGTGGACCTGAGGTTCTCTACGATTCTACTACTGCCGGTCCCTCTCTTTTCACTCTGGGAGTGGCGATAAGAAACACGGGTGGTGAATCTGCCAATAATGTTATAGCTGTTTTAGATTTTGCCCCATCGGGTTCCTGGACTTATGGTTATGGAGAGGCAACCAGTAGCGGAACGATTACCTCCGGAACTGCTAGCCGAAGTTTTCTCACTCCATTATCTCCTAATGCTACCTATACTGCCTTTTGGACAGTCAAATATCCTTGTCTCTCAGAGGGGGTTGTTCATACCTTTACCGTTACAGTAAGAGCTGATAATGCCTCTCCCATAGTTTATAATGGCACACTTACGACTCACAATGTCGCAGCTACAGGTGTTGGTGGGACTCCAGTAGGAACATTACAAGGGATTGCAGGTGGAATTTTAGAGTTTGTGGTTACCTACGACTATGGTAATGTGGGAGCTAGTAATGCTGTTTATGTTCAACCTACAGGAAATAAAGTTGCAGTTGGTGCTACTCCAGAGATAATTTTTGATGCCTCTATGTATCGGTTAACAGAAATATGGGGAACATATACCTATACAGATCTTTCTCCCTCTCCAGGGACATTTAGTGATAAATTATACTTCCCAGCAGGTTTTCTTGGAAATGCTGCTTTTCTAACTGCCCATTATAAATTCCTTTGTCTGGCAGAAGGGCAAAACCGTGTAGTTCCGTATGGTGCGAAGGTAGGTGCGCAAAATCAATATAATAACTCATATAATGATGAGACTACTTATGTTACTTTACAGGGGAGCGTGACTTTGACATTAAACAAATTTGTAGATTTTGGGACTATTACCCCAGGCGGGACACTTACCTATACCATTGTCTATAAAAATACCTCCGGCACTTATACGGCTAATTATGTTAGTATTACGGATGTTATCCCAGCCAGCACTACTTATATCAGCCTTACCGGAAATGGTACTTATAATCCTACAACTAACAAGATTACCTGGGATATTGGGAGTATTGGAACAAATACTCAAGGCACGGTAACTTTTAAGGTCAGGGTGAACAATGTTGAGGCGGGGACAATTACCAATATAGCTGAATTATACATTGCCGATAATGCCAGCCCTACACTTGTTGCCAGTGTTACCACGACGGTTTATAATGTGCCGCCAGTAATTCAAGTTATCTCACCCAATGGTGGTGAATATTGGAGTGGAACAAATACGATTAAATGGACATATTTTGATAGCAATGGCACAACGACTATTGGTTATGTGATAGCCTATTCTACGGCAGGAACTACCTGGATAGACATCACTACCGGGACAGTAGCTGGCTTGGCACAAATAGGCACTTCAACTTATGACTGGAATGTTGGAACTCAGACAGATGGCACTTATACCATTCGTGTTGTTGGAACTGATACCTATACAGGTGATTTAGGTCCTGCGCCTGGTAGAGGGACAGATACATCGGATGCCTATTTTACCATTGATAATACAGCACCACAAGTAACGATTACTTCACCAACGATGAATAGTCCAGCGACAAAGTCAGCGGGACAAACAGTAAATATCTCCTTTAATTATACCGAATTTAGCCCTCAAACCTATACTGTCCGAATTTTTAATGGGGCGACGGTGATTGGAAGTAAGACAGTGAGTTCAGGATTAAACCCTGGAACGAATGTTGCTACCTCAACGGATGTATCTCTTTTGCTGACGGCTCAGAGTGGTTCCTACACCGTAGAGGTGGTAATGATAGATAACTTTGGTAGAACTGGCACAAGTAGTGAAGCAGGGGCGGTCCAGGTTAGAAATCCAAAGGTAGAAATAGTCAGCACTGTCCCGACTAAAATTATTGATAATGAAAGCGATGATTTATTGAAAATAAGTATCTTCAATAACACCCCTACCTCACCAATCGAATGGGCAAAGGTGGATATTAAATTTACTACCAATGGCACAACACCAATTACTGGAACTGAAGCGAGTAATTTATTCTCGCAGTTATGGATTGCCGTGGATAATGGTGATGGTATTTTTACTTATTTGGTTGACGATGTTCCGGCGACATCTACAACCGATTTTTCCTCTCTGGGCACAAGTGGGATTTTGTCTATAGTTTTCAATGATGGAGATTCAAATCTTCAAATAAGTTCTGGGGCAACAAAGACTTTCTTTGTCGTCCTCCAGGTAAAGCAGGATGCCAGTGCTCAAGGGACAAAGACATTTGTCGTCTCGATGGATGAAAACGGCACGCAAGGCACCAGTAGTAATTTAGAGTTCATTGTTGATGATGATGGGCTATCAGACAATCCTCTGGTTTTAGAGCAAGAAGGGGCTGAGTTAGTTAGTTCTACTCAATGTGCCGCTGTACCAGAAGACCCAACTATAACCGTAACTGATACCGCCCCTACTACCTTAAAAGATGGCAGTATTGATGATATTTTAAAGATAGCGGTTAAACATAATAGCAGTTCTCTGGCAGGAAATATCGAATTTGCCTACCTGACGATGAAATTTACCTCAGATGGAATCCCTCTTACCGGCACAACCACACCTCAAGCACTATTCCAGAATATATTTGTCTTTCGTGATGGCACTACTACCGGTGTAGGGAATTATGGGTCAGAGGATATTTGTGTCGCCACAGTTACTCAGGGTAGTATTAGTTTAAGTTCAAACGGGACAATGACTATTAGTTTAGCAGACCCAAGTTCTTATACGGTTACCTCCTGGGGCACTACCTCTACATACTTTTTGGGGGTTGAACTGACTCAAGGGGCAAGTGGTTGGGCAACCAGGACCTTTGCGGTGACGGTGAATGCCATAGCAGGTGATGTAGTCATTGAGGATGAAACCACTGATACTCAACTTGGGATTAAAGATAATTCCTCAGGCTCAGTGCAATCTACTCAGGTAAAGGCTATCCCCAAAGATCCTGCTGTGGTTGGAACAAATACTGCTCCAGTTAATATCCCGGATGGTAGTGATGACGACCTTTTAAAGATAACCGTAACCAATACGGGTACTACAACTTCAGGAAGTATTGGGTTTGGGACTTCAACATTTAGATTTACCAAAGATGGCACTACTGCTTTATCTCCGCAGGATGCAAGTAGATTGTTTGCCTATTTCTATCTCTATCGGGATACAGGGGATGGTTCTTATAGTTCATCTACTGATAGTCGGGTGGCTACTTACACACCCTCCCTTGATACAAATGGTGAGCAGACCTTTGTTTTTGGCACAAGTGATACGAATTTCAAGACGGATGGAGGGACAGCCACTATCTATTTTCTTGTAGTCAAACTATCTGGCACAGCGAGTGGTTATGCGACAGATACATTTGTTGCCGCGATAATTTTGGCAAAGACCTTTGATTGGCGGGATAAATTTGAATTATCCACGACATTTACCCCCGCGACATCTACCCAGGTTAAGGCAATTCCGGTTAAACCAGAGGTAGATGTAACCAATATTGCCCCTATCAAGATATGCGAAAATGAGAAAGATGCACTTTTGAAGATAAAGTTAATTAATCCGGGTATGGGTGGGGCACAAGATATAAAGTTTGCCAGTGTAACGGTAAGGTTTGGAAGTCAGACGGATATGCAGTTGACCAGCTCACAGGCACAGGCTTTGTTTAAGAAATTGTATGTTTATTATGATGAAGATGGGAATGGGTTATTTGGGGCAGGTGATATAGTTGTTGGTAGTCTGACGCAATCAAATATCGCCGGGACAAATACCATTGAACTTGAGTCAGGCACGAGGACTACGGTTTCTGCCGGAGGCTCTGCTACCTATCTTTTAGTTGTAGAATTAACCGGCACGGCAAGTAGTACCTCACCACGCGTATTTATGGCCAAGATAAAGGAAGATACCGACCCGGTAGTCAGGGCAGGGGATACTAATGAGCAACTTAGCCTAGCTACCTCTGACTTAGGGACATCCACACAGGTAACTGTGGTGTCGCCTAACCCTGATGTTGCGGCTACCTCTACCGCACCTTCCCCTTCAACGATGAGTGACTTACAAAAAGAGGATTTGCTGAGACTGACATTGACCCATAAAGGTATTTCAGGTTCACAGGATATAAGATTGGCTACCGTTACTGTGAAACTTACCTCGAATGGTAGTTCGCCACTGGATACTCCGCAGGCAAAATCATTGTTTGACAAAATCATTATCTATTACGACACCAATGGCATCTTTGAAGAGAGTGATACGGTAGTTGGCAGTGTAACTAATGCCAATATCTCTCTGGATGGTGGTAAGCAGAAGATAGACCTTTACAATACCGCGGATGCAGTTGTTTCTGTAGGGAGTCCTAAATCATATTTTGTCGTGGTGGAGTTGAGGGGGACTGCCAGTGATTCTGGTGTTCGTACCTTTGCGGCAACCTTTGAGCCGGCTACTGATACTACGGTCAGGGATAATCTATCGAATATTATCCTGACGGTTAATCCGACCTCTTCGGTTACCACTGCCGTAATCACTGCTCAAGGCACACCAACACCACCCAATGTTTATGTCTATGATTCAGCCCCGGCTTCAATTATTAGTGGTGAGAAGAATGACCTTCTGATGATAAAACTTGGGCATACGGGTGATGCAAAGGATGCGGATATCGAGATGGCAAGTTTGAAAGTTAAATTTACTAATGGCACACCTACATTTACTGAATTGACTGATACTGAGGCGGCGAATTTATTTCAAGCGGTCTATGTCTATCTTGACAGCGGCAATAATAACTATGATGAAAGTGATACCCAGGTTGGAGCAACGACTACTATTAAAGGGAGTACTACCTTTACCTTTACTGATGGAGATACAAATGTGCAGGTGCCTAAATCTGTTGGCACAAAGACTTATTTGTTAGTGGTGAAACTGACAGCCAATGCTAATGATTATGGCACATTTTCCGCTACGATTGATGGCTCAAAGGTAGTTGCTCAGGATGCCAATACCGATGGCACACTTACCATCGGAGGTTATAATGTAGGCACATCTACCTCATTGAAATCCGCATCAGCAGACCCGTCGATTGTAGTGGATAGCACCGGGCCCGGGACGACAACGATTGACCCAGACTTTGGCAGGATGCTCAATGATGAAACCAATGATTTGCTGAGATTAAATGTGAGTCATCACGGCATTCCGGCAACGGTAGGACTTATATTTGCGACGGTTACAGTTAGATTTACTGATGGCAATAGTGATTTATCAACTCTCCAGGCAAAGGAATTGTTTGAGAATATCTTCATTTATCTGGATAATGGCGATTTTGAATTTGGTGGTACTGATACTCCGGTAGCCACAATTACTAATGCCCAGATAGACCTTTCTGGTGGCATTCAGAAGATAGACTTGCCCAATAATTCCTCTACTCAAATTGGCACAGGTGCAACCCAATATTACTTTTTAGTCATAGACCTGAAGGCAACCGCTACCCTGGGTGCGATAAACACATTTAATGCCATTATCGATGGTGAGGAATGCACCTTACGACGGCAGGATAACCTTGCTACACATACTATTAGTCCAACTACACCGGCGACATCTACCCCAACGACCAAAATCGTGATGAAAAATCCTACGGTAGATGTAGATGATACTGCCCCATCACCGCCAACAATGACCGATGGTGAGCAGGAAGATTTGTTGCGAATTAAGGTATATCATGGAGAAACAGCTACTACTTTGCCCAATGTCCGATTTGCTACCCTAACTGTAACTTTCCTTGGTGGTAAGACAGGGGCAACTTTGACTACTACAGAGGCACAGAATTTATTCAGTAATGTCTGGATGTATTTAGATTCTGGAAATGATGGCACATATAGTTTATCTTCAGACACTATTCGGGTAGGCACTGCTACAACCATAAATGGGGTAACTTCCATTTCTGTTGCCAGCAGCACAAATACCGTCATTGCCCCGGCGGGTTCAAAAACATACTTTCTCGTTGTCCAATTACGCAATGATGCCGTTAAGGCAAGTAAGCAAGGGACAAATAGCTTTGCAGCCGTGATAAATAGCCTCTATGACCCATTCATAGTTGAGCAGGATAGTGGGTATCGATTGACTGTTTCTTCGCCAGATAGTCCGGTGACTTCCGCTACGGTTACAGCACAGGGGGGCGTGCCCACAGCTACGGTTAATGTAATCAATACTGTGCCCAGCAATCCTTACAATATGCCAGATAGTGACATAGACGATTTGTTGCGGGTAGCAATTACTCATAATGGCACGACTACGGAGTCGTCAATGTGGCTATCACAGATGGAGGTAGTATTTGGCAGTTGGACTGCGGCTTTGACTACCGCACAGGCTAAATCGTTATTTAAGAATATCTACATTTACCTCGATACCGGGGATAACCAATTCCAAACAACAGATACCTTGGTGAAGACAATCCCTAATGCTGAAATTCAAGGCACATTATCTATTGCCTTTACTAAGACGACAGAGACAACTATCGCTACAAATACTACCAAAACCTACTTTGTGGTGGTAGAATTGCAGGAAGATGCCAGTGGCACTTCGACACATACTTTTAATGCGGCAATTGATGGAGATACACAGGTCATTTTAAAGGATGTGAATTTAGAGGAAGGAGGAACGGTTACTATTTCTGCTACCAGCCCGGTGACTTCATCCAATGTGCGGGCAGTGCCAAAAAATCCGCAGGTAACAGTTTCTAATGTTGCACCTACAACTATAAAAGATGGGAATGAAAATGGTTTATTAAGAATACAAATAACTCATCCAGGAACTAAAACTGCTGGTAAGATAGAATTTGCTACATTGACTGTTAGATTTAAGAAACCAGATGGTACTCCTTTATTAGATACGGATGTGCAGGCATTATTTGGCACTGTAAGTGTTTATTATAACTCAGATACATTGGTAGGTAGTGCTACGGGTAATGCTATTTTAGGAACATTGGCTTTTACTTTTGATGAAAGTACATCAATGCAAATAGAAGGAGGAAGTTCATCTATCTATTTTGTAGTGGTTTCACTGACAGGTACTGCCAGCAGTTATGGTACAAAGACATTTATAGTAGAGGTGGGTAGTACTACAGATGTATTAATTGAGGCAGTTTCAGATGATACCTTGTTAGATATTTCACTTACTCCCGGAAGTTCTACCTCAGTGACTGCTATACCTGAAAATCCAAAGGTAGAGGTATCCACGATTGCTCAAGCGGTGCTTCGAGACGATGGCCAGCCAAAGAATGGTTTACTGTCGGTGAAGATTACCAATACGGGTATTTCAGGTGCAGGGAAGGTGGAGTGGGGAACTTTGACGCTGAGATTTACGCAAAGTGGAGGAAGTGCTTTGACCGGTGCTCTGGCAGAGAATTTATTTGAGAATATCTATGTCTATCTGGACGATAATCGTGATGGGATATACACGGTAGCAAGTGATACAACTGTGGTAGGTAGTGCAAGTGATGTAAATAGTTTTATCAATAGCCAGGGTTATGGCACACTTACCTTCACCGAAGGCACAAGGACACAAATTACATCGGCATCTTATACGACATACTTTCTGGTGGTGGAACTGAAACCTACGGCAAGTGGTGCCTCACCTAAGACATTTGTTGGTAGTATTACCTCTACCTGGGTTAAGGTGCGGGATGAGCAGAGTAATATTGAGTTATCCTTAGATGGAGCCAGTTATGGCTCATCTACCCCGGCGGTAACCATCATCCCAGTAGACCCGAGTGCTACCGTAACAGATACAGCTAAACTTATGTCCAATCTCCAGCAGAAGGATACGACCAAAGATGACCTGTTATCTATTTCCATTGGTAACAATGGCACATCAGGGACAGGGGCAGTGGAATTTGGGACTTTGGGTTTGAGATTTTTTGCTACTGCTACTACATCGTTATCTCCCACGGAGGCAGAGGCTCTATTTGAAAACCTCTTTATCTATCGGGATAACGGGGATGGTGTTTATTCTACCAGTACAGATACGACTGCTATTGCTACGATTACGGATATGACCAGCTTTTTAAATGGCCAGGGTTATGGCACAATGGCTATTTCAGAGAGCACAAATAGCCAGATTCAAGCAGGGACATCTAATACTTTCTTTATAGTGGTAGAATTAAAGAATGGTGCTAGTGGTCAAGGGACAAATACATATTTTGTTGAGGTTGGGACAGCAAATATTGGACTACGTGATGCGGTGAGTAATATCCCGGTAGGGTTAACACCAAATAGCCGTGGGTCTGTTTCCACTAAGGTCATAGCCGTGCCATTAGAGCCGAGTATTCAAGTTATAGATACTGCACCCAAAAGATATTCAAGTGCAGAGCCGAGTATGACGGATAATGAAAAAGAGGATTTACTTCGTCTGAGAGTGACACATAACGGTGTTTCAACCAGTAGGCCGATAGAATTTGCCTCATTACGGGTGAAGTTCACGCAAGACCAAGCCTTGACCACGCCATTAACTGAGTCACAAATGGGAGGTTTATTTAAGAAGATATATGTCTATTATAGCACAGACAATTCTTATGCCTCGCAGACAGATACAATAGCCATAGGCAGTGTGACTAACTTTACTAATTTTGTAGATACTGGTGGTTATGGAACGATTACCTTCTCTGAAATTGCCGAGACAAAGGTTACTGGAGGAAATTCTAAATACTACTTCCTTGTGGTTGAGTTAACCGGGACAGCCAGTTTTCAGACTCCCAGGACATTTGTGACAACAGTAGATGCGGATGTAGATGCGGCAATCGAGTTGGCTACTTCTACTACAAGGATTGGTGTCCGACCTGTGGCTACGGTATCTTCAACTTTAGTTACGGCTCAATCCATTCCTGCTACTGCCAGTATCACTATTTCAAATACTGCCCCCAGTCCTCCGAACATCAAAGATACTAATGCAGACGACTTACTCAGCGTTGTTGTCACACACACGGGTGATAGTTTAGATGCACCCATAGAACTGGCTACAGTTACAGTTTTATTTACTAAAGATGGGATGGTAAGTTTAACTACCGCAGAGGCACAAAGCTTAATTTCAGAGGTAGGCATTTATTATAGTGGTACCCGCATTGGTTATACCAGTATTACCAGTAATCCGCAGACCATAAATATCTTTACTGGTAATTCCGACCCGCAGATAACTGCAGGTAATTCAAAGACATTCTTAGTGGTTGTGACTTTACAGTCAAGCGCCAGTGGTAAAGGGACAAGGACATTTGCGGTTTCATTAGGGCAGGCAGGAAATAATGTAGTCATTCAGGATGCTAATACCCAGATTGCTGTGCCTGGAACTTATACCCAGGTAGCCACTTCTACAGTTATTACTCCAATTCCTATTGACCCGGCTGTATCTGTATATGATTCCGCACCGGGTAGTGCTGGTCATCTTGACCCACCGACGATGACGGATGGAGAGAAAGAGGATTTACTGAAATTAGTGGTTACTCATAGTGGGGTATCAGGTGCCGGAACGATTACCTTTGGCACACTCTCATTGAGATTTTTTGGCACGCAGTCTGCAGGATTGACTGATTCGCAAGTGCAATCACTGGTCAAAACAGTCTATCTGTTCTTAGACAACGGGAATAATAATTATGATAATGGGGGAGTGGATATAGATGTTGGCAGTTGCACAGAGACAAATGTGGGTAGTTTGACAATATTGGTTTTTGATACTACGAATCCGAATATGCAGTTTGCTGGTGCTGGCTCGCGGACATATCTGTTAGTGGTTGAATTAACCGGGACTGCAAGTTTTCAGGCAACGAAGACCTTTGGTGTAAAGGTAGATGGTGATACAGATGCTAAAATTATGGATACCCGTGATAGCATACTATTGAGTATCGTTCAAGTAAATACAGTTAGCTCAACACTAGTCACTGCAGAGAAACCACTAACCGGAACTTCGGCTACGGTAGTAGTAAGCGATGTGCCTGCACCTATCTATTTAAAAGATGGAAATACTGATGATATTTTGAGGTTAGAAATATCACATACCGGGAGTTCGACTGAAGCAACTTTGGAATTTGCTCGGTTACGGGTAAGGTTTAGTAATGGTGCTCCAACATTTACACCATTGACTACTCAGGAGGCACAGAATTTGTTTGATACAATCTGGGTTTATCGGGGGACTTATACTGCAGGAGGAGTAAAGATAGCGACGGTTACCTCAGGGAGCATAACCTTAACCAATGGTATCGGTACCATTACCTTTACGGATAACGACCAGAATTGCTGGATAGAGCCAGGGGCAACGGCAACATTCTTCGTAGTAACAAATCTAAAAATTAATGCCAGTGGTTATAACACACGCACATTTGCCTTCGCCGTGAATGTAAATAACGGTGGGACAGGCACAGATGTTTGTGTAGAAGATGCCAATATGGATAGAGAGGCAGCTATTGATTCTAATCCTACTTCCGCAACTTCAACCACTACGAAGGCTATTCCTGTTGACCCATCTGGCTCGGTAACCCTTCGGGACATACCTTATGGTTCGATTAAAGACAGGGCAAGGGATGATATTTTAAGGATAGATATTACACACAATGGCACCTCTACGGCCGAGAAGGTAGAGTTTGCTACGGTGACTGTCCGCTTCAAGCGGCAGGATACATTGGCTTTATTGAGTAATGCGGATGTGCAGGCATTATTTGGCACCGTGTCACTTTACTGTGATGCAGGTAAAGATGGGAGTTTTTCGGGTGATGAGATTGTGGGGTCGGCGACTGGTAGTGCGGTAATTAACCCATTGATATTGACACTGATAAAAGGGACATCGACCAGAGTTACTGGTGGTTCTTATTCTACATATCTTTTGGTGGTGGAACTTACAGGGACTGCCAGTGGCTATTCTCCAAAGACCGTTCTTGCCTGTGTCAATGAATCTGGTGATATTAAGATTGAAGACAGCCGTGATGATATTAACCTTTCAATGAGCCTTAGTCCTGGCACCTCTAATTCTCTAACTGCCGTGCCGATTGACCCAACTGTAACGGCTACTAATACCAGCCCTTCTATCATTAAGGATGGGCAGAAGGATGATTTAATCAGTATTACCATCCAGAATACCGGTGAGGTATCAGCAGGAAAGGTAGAATTTGCCACTCTGACTGTATGGTTGGGGAGCAATGCAACTACCTATCTGACTACCACTCAGGCAC
Source organism: bacterium (assembly GCA_040757115.1). Lineage (NCBI taxonomy): Bacteria > bacterium. The sequence continues at coordinate 13,561 of JBFLYA010000017.1, forward strand.
AAAGTCTATTTAACAATATCTTTGTTTATTATGATTCTGATAGCAATGGGGTTTATGGGACAAATACGGATGTCTATGCCATTGGCACGGTAACTAATGCCGGGCTTTCTGCTTTAAATAATGGCACTTTGACCATTGTATTGGATACGGCTAACCAGTATAGCAAGGTTTCTGCTGGTTCGTCAAATACATATTTTCTTGTTTTTGAACTGAAAACCACTGCCTCTACTCATACCACCAAAAGTTTTATGACCAGATTTGGTCCGGAGTCATACACCTGTGTGCGTGATGAAGCCTCTGATATTGGGCTACCGATTGCCAGTGCCAGTCAAGGGACGCAGTCAAGTATTGTTTGGGCAATTCCAGTTGACCCGAGTGCTACGGTAACCTCAAGTTCCTCGGTTTATCAGAAAGATACTTCGGTAGATGACTTACTCAAGGTAGTGATTACCAACAATGGTGTTATTGGTGCAGGCAAGATACGGTTTGCCACCTTGACTGTGCGATTTGGCAGTGAAGCCACAACAGGATTTACCAATGACCAGGCACAAAGCCTGTTTGAGCGGGTAAATGTTTATTGGGATTCGTCAAATAATGGTTTTTCTCAGGCGGCAGATGATTATTCTGTAGGCACGACAACAGGTAGTTCTGTTTCAGGCACGACGACCATTGTCTTAGCGGATAATTCCAATGCCTGGATAAATGGTGGTGGGACAAAGACATTCTATTTAACCATCAAATTAAAACCAGATGCCAGTGGAACTGCCAGCCGAAATTTTGTCGCCAAAGTAAATGCCCAGGCAGGTGAGATAAAGATTGAGGATGTGATATGCGATATTGGGTTGCCATTAGTAGGAAGCACAGGTGAGGCAACTTCCACTCCAACTAAGGCTCTTCCAGTTGACCCATCAACCACAATCACTCCTTCTGCCCCTGCGACCATCAAGGATTTGGCGGAGGATGACTTGTTAAAGATGGTGATAACGCATAACGGTGTGTCAACTGCTGGAAAGATAGAACTTGCTACCGTGACCGTTAGTTTCTATAGGTCTAATATGTCTTATATGTCTAATACCGACGCCCAAAGCCTCTTTGGCACAGTAAGTATTTATTGGGATAATAACAAGGATGGGGTAGTAGATGACCTGGTCAAGATGGCTACCGGCACAGATGTGCTGGCTAACCTGACATTTACTCTTCCAGAAGGGGCTTCTACACAGATACAGGGTGGGACATCTTCATGGTATTTCTTACAGGTGGCTTTAAAGAATAATGCCAGTGGTTATGAAGGCACACGAACATTTATGGCCGCAGTCAACGAGACTTCGGATGTAGGCATCGAGGATATGCGGGAGGATATTCCACTCAGCTTTGGTTTTTCTCCAGGCACTTCCAGTGAGGTCACAGCCATACCAATAAATCCAAAGGTAGAGGTAATTGATGTCGCCACGCAAACCTCTACATTGAAGGATGGCACAAATACCGCCTTGCTTAAGGTTATCGTTACCCATCTGGGTGTGGCTACTGCTGGCAAGGTGGAATTTAGCACCTTAACTGTGAGATTTTCTGAAGATAGTGCTGGGGCAAATGCGATTACTACCAGTGAGGCACAAAACCTGTTTGGCACAATCAGTGTCTATTGGGATGAAGGAAATGATGGTTATGGTGTGGGGATGGATAGATTGATTGGGACACAGTCGCCGGCTAATGTCAGTTCTACAGGGTCTTTAACCTTTGTCTTCACGGATGGGACGGATTCAACACAAATTGCCGGTGCATCTGCAAGGAGTTATTTCTTAGTTGTAGATATTAAAGCAACGGCAAGTGCAGGTTCAGTAGATACATTGGTAGCAAGTATTACCTCAAGTTGGGTTGGGGTTCGGGATGGAACGAGTAATATCAGCCTTTCTTTAGATACTGCTTCTTATGGCTCACGATCTACCCTACAATCTATTATTGCTATTGACCCAGAGGTAGAGGTAACTGACAGCACAGCCAGTCCCTGGACATTAAAAGATGGTGCAATAGATGACTTACTTCAGATAGAGATAAAAAATAATGGCGTAGCAGGTGCAGGGCAGGTAGAATTGGGGACATTAACTGTGGTCTTTGGTAGCCAGACCGGGATGGTATTTAATGCGAATCAGATGAATTCTTTATTTGGTTCGGTAAGTGTGTATTATGACTCGACTAAGGATGGATTTAGTGAAGCAGACTTTGTAATTGGTAGCACGACTGATTTTACTTCCGGTGGGACTTTGACCATTAGTTTTGGGGAAGAGGATAAGGCAGAGATAACTGCGGGCACATCTGGAGTCTATTACTTAGCGGTCAGACTTAAACAAGATGCCAGTGGCACACAAACACGGAATTTTAAGGCAACTATTGCCCCACTAAGTCAGGGAGATGTAAAGATACGGGATGAATCAACGAATATTGGTTTAACTTTGACTACCGGTTCTACTTTGGTTGCTTCTTCTACGGTATGCACGGCTATTCCTATTAACCCAATAGCTACGATTTCAGATACTGCCTACTTTCTCCCACCTTACCCAGGAACAGAAACAGACGATTTCCCACGCCTGATGAATGAAAGTCAACGGGAGGATTTACTCAAGATAGATATAACCAATCCTGGGACTCTGACCGCAGGTAAGATAGAATTTGGGACGGTAACGGTTTGGTTTGGTAGTGTGACGACGACTGCAACGGGATTTACCGATGACCAGGCAAAGGCGTTGTTCGAATATATCTTCATCTGTCGTGATGATGGTGATGGCACATGGACAACTACTGATACAATCATTGCTACTGTGACGAAGACGGCTATTTCTTTGAGTAGTGGAAGTTTAACTATTGGTTTAACCGATAATGATGAGCGGACATGGGTTAATCCCGGTTCAACAACTACATTTTTCCTGGTTGTAGAGTTGACCTCTAATGCCGGCACACAATCACCCAGATGTTTTGTGGCGAAGATTGATAATCCTGGGTCGGATATTATTTTAGAATCGGCTAAAGATGATATTCAACTAAATATAATTCCATCAGCGGGCACAACTTCAACTCAGGTGAGGGCAGTAAGGATACCACCACCACCGCAGGTAGATATTACCAGTACTGCCCCAGCACCAAAGATGAAGGATGGAAGTAAAGATGATATTTTGAAGTTAAAGATAATACATACAGGGGATGACCCTCTAACATATAGCTGGCTGGAGCTGGATAAGGTTACCATTAAGTTCAGTTCAAATCAAGGCACATTAACTACTGCTGATGCCCAGGCATTATTTAGCGAGATTGCTATCTATCGGGATTTATCCCCTTATGATGAGTTTGGTGGTGGTGATTATCAATTGCAGAGTGATACCTCCATTGGAGTAGATAACAATGGAGAGGAGGTGTTTACGCTATCTGAATCTCCTTATGTGCGAATAAAGCCAGGAAGTAGCACTGCCTTAGGTAGTGGCACATTCTTCATCACTATAAAATTAAAGCAGGATGCCAGTGGCATGGGGACAGAAACCTTCTCGGCATACATCTCTACGGCTACCACTAAATTAAGGATAGAGGATGCAAATACCGATAATCAGCTTAATATTGGGACGAGTAGCTCACAGATTTCTGCGACTATAACCGCAGTGCCTGTAGAGCCGACGGTAATAGTAGAGGATAGCCAGCCACCTATTAAACTAAAGGATGGGACAAAAGATGACCTATTGCGAATTTACCTGCATAATAATGGTATAGCTACTGCCGGCAGGGTAGAATTGGCAACCTTGACTGTGCATATCACTACCTCCGGAACAATCACACCGATGGCAAGCCAGACAGCAACTATGTTATTTAAGAATATCTTTGTTTATCTGGATAGCGGGGATAATGTCTATGCTACCAACACAGATACCATTGCGGTTGGAACAATCACTAATCAAGATTTAAGTAATGAATCTATCTTTGCTAACGGGACATTGACCATTGTTTTACCCAATGTAGGCACATATACAGAAGTTTCTGGTGGGGCGACAAAGACCTACTTTGTGGTGGTAGAATTGAATGAAAATGCCAGTGCAGTAGGTCCGGGGACTGAGAGTTTTGTGGCGACTATCAAGACAATGCAAGATGTTAGTGTGCGTGATGAGTCAAGTAAACTTCCACTTGATTTAAAAGCTGATTCTTCAGGCACAGTTTCCTCAAGTTTGACTACTGCCGTGCCACTTGACCCCAAGATAGAGGTAACCGACATTGTGCCGTTGCAAAACTTGCGAGAAGGAAGTTATATGTTGCGGGATGGTGATGAGAATGCCTTGCTGCGAGTCAAGGTAATTCATACTGGCTCATCGACCGCGGGCAGGATTGAACTTGGGACACTAACTATCTGGTTTGGTTCGGAGACGAATACGAATTTAACCAGCACACAACTGGATAAGTTATTTGAGTATATCTGTATCCGCAAGGATGGGGATGGTAATGGGACATACAGTAGCAGTCAGGATACGGTTTCTGTTGGGACCCTGACACCTATTGTTTTGACCAATGGGTATGGCACGATTACCTTTATAGATAATAACAGCAATGCCCAGATTTTACCTGCGAGTTCTTCAACATATTTCTTAGTGGTCAAACTTCGTGGGACAGCCACTGCAAACATACCCAAGACATTTGTGGCAAAGATTGGCACGCAAAATGTAGGTTTGCGAGATGAGTCAAGCAACCTACCACTGCCGCTGACCACAGATAGTTATGGTAGTCAATCGACCATTGTTTATGGCGTGCCGATTGACCCAGTAGTGATAGCCACAAATACGGTTTCATTCACCTATCCCTATCAGATGGATGGTAGCAGGACGAGTTTGTTGAAGATAGAGATAGGTAACAAGGGGACCTCTGGGGCAGGCTCGATAGAGTTTGCCACATTAACTGTTAGGTTCAGTTATGACGGGGCGAATTTACTTACCGATGCCGAGGTAAGGGCGATTTTTGGGACAGTGAGTATTTGGGAGACATCAAGTATGATAACAGAGGTTACAGGCAATCAAATTAAGGCTCAGATGAATATTGATTTACCCGAGGTAGCGGCTACCTGGATTTCTGCGGGTGCAACTAAAACCTATTACTTGCAGATAACACTGCTTGGCACGGCATCGAGCAAGGCAACACGGACTTATTCTGCGACAGTAAATCCGTTAGCTGGCGATGTGCGCATAGAGGATAAGCCACATGACATTAAACTCTACCTGGGTGCAGGCAGTTCTGGAGCGGCGACATCTACGACAATGACGGCTATCCCGGTAGAGCCGAGTGGAACTGTCACCTCTACCTCACCTATTCAGATACGGGATAAGATGCAGGATGATGTGCTTAAATTGGTCATTACCAACAACGGTCTCTCAGGGGCAGGGACGATTACACTGACTTATCTACGGCTACGATTTTTTGCTACTTCGACCCTTAATCAACAGCCTATACCACCGATGAGCACCCAGACAGCAGAGGCACTATTTGAGAATGTATTTATTTACAAAGAAACAGTTAATGATGGCACATGGACGACTGGTGATACAATCGTGGGGACGGTAAGTGATTTATCTACTTTCCTTGATGCCCAGGGGCAGGGGACTGTAACATTGGCAACTTTAACTACCTGGACACCTTCTGCAAGTTCTACTACCTACTTTGTTGTGGTTGAGTTAAAAGGTTCAGCAAGTGCCGTGGCTACAAAGACATTTAGTTTGGCAATTGTTTCAAAGGAAGATGCCGCTATCTTTGATACGACCAAAACATCTATCAGATTAAACCTTACTGCTGCCAGCACTGTCGGGACATCAAATAAAACTACGGCCGTGCCTCAAGACCCACGGATAGAGATTACCAATATTGTGCCGTTGCAAAACTTCCGTCAGGGGAGTTATATGTTGCGGGATGGTGATGAGAATGCCTTGCTACGGCTTAAGGTTATTCATACCGGCTCATCTACCGCCGGCAAGATTGAACTTGGGACACTAACTATCTGGTTTGGGTCGGAGACGAATACGAGTTTAACCAGCACACAACTGGATAAGTTATTTGAGTATATCTGTATCCGCAAGGATGGGGATGGAAATGGGACATACAGTGCCAGTCAAGATGGGGTTTCTGTCGGGACGATGACGGCTGATTTGACCAATGGTTATGGCACGATTACTTTTACGGATGGCGATACAAATGCCCAGATTCCGCCAGCAGTTAATTTAGGTTCTTGCACCTATTTTCTGGTGGTTAAACTTCGTGGGACAGCCACTGCAAATCTACCCAAGACATTTGTGGCTAAGATTGGCACGCAAAATGTAGGTCTGCGCGATGAATCAAGCAACCTACCCCTGCCGCTGACCACAGATAGTTATGGTAGCCAATCGACCATTGTTTATGCCGTGCCAGTTGACCCGGTAGTGATAGCCACAAATACAGTCTCATTCACCTATCCCTATCAAATGGATGGTAGTAGAACGAGTTTATTGAAGATAGAGATAGGAAACAAAGGGACTTCAGGTGCAGGCTCTATAGAATTTGCCACATTAACTGTCAGATTTAGTTATGACGGGGCAAATTTACTTACCGATGATGAGGTCAGGGCGATTTTTGGCACAGTGAGTGTTTGGGGGACATCAAGTGTGATAACTGAGGTTTCAGGCAATCAAATTAAGGCTCAAATGAGTATTGATTTACCCGAGGTAGATGCTACCTGGATTTCTGCGGGTGCAACTAAAACCTACTACTTGCAGATAACACTGCTTGGCACGGCATCGAGTAAGGCAACACGGACTTATTCTGCGACTGTAAATCCGTTAGCTGGCGATGTGCGCATAGAGGATAAACCACATGACATTAAACTCTACCTTGGTGCAGGCAGTTCTGGAGCGGCGACATCTACGACAATGACTGCTATTCCGGTAGAGCCAACTGGAACTGTAACTTCTACCTCGCCAATTCAGATACGGGACGGGACGCAGGATGATTTACTTAAATTGGTCATTACCAACAACGGCATTTCAGGGGCAGGGACGATTACACTGACTTATCTACGGCTACGATTTTTTGCTACTTCGACCCTTAATCAACAGCCCATACCACCGATGAGCACCCAGACAGCAGAGGCACTATTTGAGAATGTATTTATTTACAAAGAAACAGTTAATGATGGCACCTGGACGACTGGTGATACAATCGTGGGGACGGTAAGTGATTTATCTACCTTCCTTGATGCACAGGGGCAGGGGACTGTAACATTAGCCACTTCAACTACCTGGACACCAGCCGCTTCATCGACCACTTACTTTGTGGTGGTAGAGTTAAAGGGTTCATCAAGTGCCGTAGCCACAAAGACATTTAGTCTAGCAATTGTTTCAAAGGAAGATGTTGCTGTCTTTGATACGACCAAAACATCTATCAGATTGAACCTTACTGCTGATAGTACCAGCGGGACATCAAGTAAAACTACTGCCGTGCCTCAAGACCCACGGGTAGAGGTAACTGACATTGTGCCGTGGCAAAACTTAAGAGAGGGGAGTTATATGTTGCGGGATGGTGATGAGAATGCCCTTTTACGAATTAAGATTATCCATACAGGGTCATCTACTGCTGGGAGTATCGAATTTGGGACTTTAACAGTCTGGTTTGGGTCTGATACCAACACAGCGCTAACAGGCACTCGGTCGAGTGAATTATTTGAGTATGTCCGTATTCATTTAGATGGGGATAATAGTGGAACATACACCGCAGGCTCAGACCTAATTTCTGTTGGCACTATGCCACTTACCCTAACAAATGGTTATGGGACAATTACCTTTACTGAGACAAATGATGTTCAAGTCTCAGGTGCTGGGTCAAAGACTTACTTCCTGGTAGTCAAGTTAAGAGGGATTTCTACCGCTAAATTACCAAAGACATTTTTTGCCAAAATAGGAACATCATCAGTTGGAATTCGTGATGCAACAAGTAACTTATCCTTACCATTAGACTCAGCCAGCTATGGTAGCCAATCGACCATAGTCTATGCAGTGCCGGTTGACCCGACCGTTAAGGTTTATAACACGATAAGTGCAAGCAGTCCGTATCAGATAGATGGCACTTTTGAGGATTTACTACGGATAGAAATACAGAATAACGGTAGTCCCACGACTGAGGCAATTGAATTTGCCACCTTGACTGTGAAGTTCACGGATAAAGATGGTAATCCAGTAGCCAATTCCACGGCAAAGAATTTATTCAAGAATATCTTTATCTACCTTGATAATGGAGATGGCGTGTATAACCAGGGTTCAGATATTGTGCCGATTGGCACGATTACTAACGCTCAATTATCATTAGATGCCGCAGGTTACCAGATAATTAACTTTACTGATAATGACTTAAATGCGACTATTGCCAGTAGTACTACGCGGAGTTACTTTTTAGTAATTGAATTGCGTGGCACGGCGTCTGGTTATGCCAGCAGGACATACAGCGCTGAGGTTGGAACGGCAAATGTAACTATCAAAGATACTATCCACAACATTAAATTATATTTAGACCCGGCGAGTATTGGAGCAAAATCAGGCACTATGACCGCTATCCCGATTAGTGCTACGGTTACTATAACCAATATTATCTGGCGAACAGACCCACGAATACCAGGGACAGTTACCCCACCGGTGCAAATGACCGAAGGAGAAAAGGACGCCATCTTCTTGATTGAGATAACCAATAATGGTGGTTCTGGTGCAGGTGCGATTGAATTTGCAACATTGACCGTATGGTTTGGAAGTAATACCATGATGGCATTAACGCAGGCACAGGCCGCGGCTATCTTCGGCACATTCAATGTCTATCTTGATGTGGATAATGATGGGACATACAGTTCAGGAATAGATACTGTGCCAATTGGCACCTTCACTCGAACGGAATTTACTGCAGATGGCACAATGAGTATCAGATTGCAGGATAATAGTCCTTATGCTACGGTAACTCCAGGGGCGACAAAGAAATATTTCCTTGTCGTAGAATTAGTTGGCACTTCAAGTAGTGCCACTCCGAATACCTTTGTTGCCAGAGTAGATGCGGATGCAGATTGTTCGATAGAGTCGGCTTATGATGATATTCTTATTAGCGTTGGCTCTACGGAAGCAACCTATTCTACACAGGTGGTCATTACCGGCACAGCCTCACTACCTAAATTAATCGTTACGCCTATTACGATTAATACCGGTATTGCTGATACCAGGGATAAAGAGATTTTAAAACTAACTTTAATCCATCAAGGCGATGCCAATGAGGCGGCAATAGAATTCAGTCAGGTGAATCTCAGATTTACATATTCAGATGGTAATTTGATGACTACTGACAAGGCACAAAGGCTATTTGACTACATAGCAATTTATTATGATGAGGGTAATAATGGGGTTTATGATAGGGGTGCGGATAGGAACATAAGTCAGCATTTACCGTCTTCGATGATTAATGGGTCATTGACATTTACCTTTGAAGATGGGTCGTATTCCACGCGGATTAAACCATCAGGTAGTAGTCTTCCTAATTCAATCAACGCTACTGCTACCTACTTTTTGGTCATAAAGTTAAAGCCAGATGCCAGTGGCACAAGTAATAAGCAGTTCTATGTGAATATAGATACTGATAATGCACGAGTAGAGGATGCGGATACTGATGACAAATTATACCTGGCGATTGAAAGTCAGTCAGGGACATCCACTTTGATTACGCCAGTGCCAATTGACCCACGAGTAACGGTGATAAATCAAGCCCCTGTTCCAACGATGCGCGACCTGGATATGAACGATATTTTAAGTATTACCTTACATCATTTAGGCACACCAACTTCAGGTGATGGTTGGTTTGCTACCCTGACTGCTACTTTTAAAGCCTGGCAAGGTCCTCAAGGTACACCTATACCGATGGCAACTGAAACATTCTATGCCTTATTTGGAACGATTAGTGTGTATCTGGATGAGGGAACGCAGACTGAAGGCGGAACATGGACTCTAACTGATACACCTATTTTAACCATCCCTGCGGCAAATTTTACTACAACAGGAAGTTATACCATTACCTCCGGCGGCACAATGACCATATTTATACCTAAAGGAACGGATACTCGGTTATCACCGGTTGGCGGTAGTTATCCGGCTACAAGGACTTATTTTCTCGTTGTTTCAATTAAGGACACCGCCAGCGGGCATGGAAGTGATAGTTTTGTCGCCACAATACAAGAAGCCGGAACGGACACTGATTCGATTAGAGATGTTTTATGCCGTGAGTGGGAAACAGATTCAGCGATGTTGATGTCCTATGGCAGTAGCTCAGCCAGTCCCGGTTCTGTAACTATTAGTGGCACGATTACCTGCATCCCGGTTGACCCGGAGGTAGTGGTAACCGATACTGTGCCACTTTTGCCTCTGCAATCGCCTGCCCGAATGCGTGACCTGGTGGATATAGACGATGTCTTGCGGATAATGATTATTAACAAAGGCACACCCACGGCTGGGAAGGTAGAGTTTGGCACAGTGACCGTCTGGTTTGGTAGTGATGCCAATACACCGTTGACCTCTGCCCAGGCAAAGGACTTGCTTGGCACAATTACAGTAGTCCGTGATGTAGATGGTAATGGTTCGTTCACGACGGCAGATGATACGGCTGTTATTGGCACATTAACTGCCAGCCAGATTACTACGGATGGCACCTGGACTATCCCGCTGTTAGAAAATAGTAGTGCAGTGGTGGAAGCAGGTACACAAAACGCCTTCTTTGTGGTTGTCCAGCTAAAGGATTCTGCCAGCGGGACACAGACCAGGACATTTGTGGCAAGGATTGCAACGGCTACACTGATTGAAATACGGGATGAGGCAACTAACTACGCCTTACCAGTAAGTGGCACACCAGCGATCTCAGGTCAGGTAAAAGCTATTCCTGTTGACCCAACTGGACAAGCCTTTGATACCGCTCCTTTGTGGATGTTTGATAATCAAAAGGATGATTTACTTAGATTGAAGATAACCCATAATGGTGTTCAACGGGCAGGAACGATTAGTTTTGGGACATTGAGTATCGGATTTTTGAAAGACCCTGCAGTATTTTTATCATTGGCGGATATGCAGGCACTATTTGGGACAGCCAGTATATATTGTGATAATGGTGATAATGTGTATGATAGTGCTTTAGATACTACTTCCATAAAGACTATACTTGCAGGAGACTATGGTAGTTCCTTCTTAGGAGGCACACTTACCTTTGTATTTAGTGATGCGGATGTAAATACGGAAATTGGTGGTGCGGGCTCCAGAACCTACTTTTTGGTTGTAACGATGCTGCATGATGCCAGTGGCTATGCCACCAGGACATTTTTGGTGCAAGCAGATATGGACCAGGATGCAAAAGTAGAAGATGATAGAGATAACATACGCTTGAATTTAATAGCTACTCCATTAATCACATCAACACAGGTTATCCTTATCTTACCTGAAAATCCGACGGTATATGGTTCGGATACAGCACCCTCTACCCCAGCTACAATGGAAGAAGGGGAAAAGAATGATTTGTTAACCATCCAGATTAAACATAACGGCACACCTGAAGCAAGACCGATTGAATTTGGCACATTGAGTTTGCATTGGACACGGGATGGTGGCGTAACACCACTTACTGATGCTCAGGCACAACGATTGTTTAAGAATATCTTTATCTATCGTGATGTGAATGATAATAAGGTATATGAACCGTTGATAGATACAGTGGCTATAGGCACGGTGACTTCAGGGAGTATTACATTAACTAATGGGTCGATGACTATTGTTATGGCAGATTATTCAGTAGGGGGAACATACACAAGTTGGGTATCAGCAGGGTCAAAGACGGCATTTTTTGTAGTGGTAGAGTTGACCGATGATGCTCGAGGTGCACCGGTAACTACCTTTGATGTTGAGGTTTATGGTTCAACATCATTTGTAGGGACAGATACTACGGTGGGTATTCGGGATTCAGAGGCAAATGTGCCACTTTATATCTATTCTTCAGGACTACCCGTCAGGTCAAAGACGGTAAGTGTCTATGAAATTCCTGAAGCAATAACCATTATCTATCCTCATAGTGATGAGGTAATTGTTGGCACTATAACTGCTGATGCAGTGGCTTATGGTGATGCGGATAAGGTGTATTTCTGGGTTGAACAGATAGGAACTACTACCTACTGGAATCTACAAGGTAGTAGTGGTTCGAAGACAATAGATAGTTATCGTGCAGATGGTTGGAATGCATATTGGACTACAAAGGCATTTTCAGATGGCACTTGGACACTCTGCGTAGAGTCATTCAATCAGTATAATTCCTCAATGGCAACCGATTCTGTGAGGATATTCATTGATAATACCCCGCCAGTAGGCACAATTACCATAGAAGCAGGTGCAACTTATACCACTACACAAGATGTGATATTAACACTTACCTATTACGATAATATTGCGGGTGTGGATTTGGTGAGATATGGGACAGATGGCACGAACTGGCTGGAATGGGAATCACCAACTTTGACAAAGATTTGGACACTATCGGCAGTTGAACGCACTCATACTATCTGGTATCAACAAAAGGATAAGGTAGGCAATATCGGCACAAAGACTTCTGATTCAATTTACTTAGACTTAACTGCACCTGTCGGCACTCTGACCATTAATCAAGATGCAGTCTATGCTACCACAACGGCGGTTTTACTCAGCTATACCGTAGAGTCAGATACAACAGGGATAAGATTTAGTAATGACCTGGTGGTCTTTAGTTCCTGGGGAACACCAACTATTCCTACGGGCACACAAGCCTGGACATTATCTTCTGGTGATGGGTTAAAGATAGTTTATATGCAATTACAGGATGCCGCAGGCACAATCACGACGGTGCGAGACTTGATTATCCTGGATACGCAAGGACCTGGTTGCACAGTAGTTATTGATGAACACGACCTCTATACACGCAATGCTACCGTAACATTGACTATCTCTGCCTACGACCCGTTCTCAGGACTGGGGAGTATGAGATTTTCCAATGACAATAATAGTTGGTCTTCATGGGAAACATACTATACAGGGACTAAGTCCTGGAGTTTAACTACCGATGCAGGAGGAACTGCAACTAACGGCACTCGACGGGTATATGCCCAATTTAGAGATAATGCAGGTAATATATCTGCTACCTATACCGATAAGATAGTTTATGATACCCAGCCACCTATTCCTGGTAGTGTAGTCATAAATGGTGGTGCGGCATATTCTACCAGCAAACGGCTTGAATTTGACTGGTCTGGTTTTACCGATGCCACTACAGAAATAAAAGGATACTACTATGCCTTTACCGATGGTGCTGGAACCACAACCGGGACATATACTACGGCTACCTCTGGCAGGCTTTATGGCGCAGCCGAAGGCACTGTCACTGTATATGTTTGGGCAGTAGATACGGTTGGCAATATTGGCTCTTCCTGTAGTGATTCTATCTTTGTAGATACTGTATCGCCAGTAGTCAGTAATGTCAGCATCAATGGTGGAGCGGTCTATGCTACAACTACTATTTTGACCTTTAGCTGGGCTGGCACAGATACAACCCCTGCCTCTGGAGTTAAAGGCTATTATTACTCATTTGAGAATAATGGTGGTAGTAAGAATGGTGTATTTACTACATTACTTACCGGCACACTAACGACGCCACTCCAAGGCACAGTTACTATCTATGTTTGGGCAGAAGACAATGCGGGCAATATCGGGACATCTGCCGCTGATACAATTATCGTTGATGTCTCACCACCTGTTGGTCAATTGTCTGCTGATAAGACTTATGTGAAACAAGGCGATACAGTTACCTTCTACTATAATCTTAAGGATTCACAGAATATTACCTCAGTTCAGATTTTAGCGGATGAGTTGAAGAAGATAGATGGTAGTGCCAGCTCAACACTTGACTTAAGAGACAATGGGCAAGGGGCGGATTTGGTTGCTGGCGACTATATCTTTACCGGCACTCATACTATCACCGGGACGGCAAGTGATGGGTTAAAAGAAATCTATGCCACAGCCACAGATTCTGCTAATAATGTATTTACTTCAAAGGTAAAGATTACGGTTGATATGACACGACCAGTGATTAATTGGGTGCAAATTAATCAAGGAGCAACCTATACCACAACCAACTTCTTAGATATAGTTTGGGTAGGTCAGGATACAACTTCAGGGATTGCCTGGTACTATTATTCATTCAGGGATGGTTCTGGGACTACACAGGGCTTGATGACTACAGGAACAGCAACACAACTGGGCACTACTACGCAAGGCACAATCACTGTTTATGTCTGGGCAATGGATAATGCCGGCAATATTGGCGGCTCAAATTATGATAGTATCATTATGGATACCCAGGGACCAGTGGTGAATATTACTGCACCTGCGACCGGGGTAATTCGTCGGGGAACAGTATCAGTTATATTCACTGGTGTAGATTCAATTGTGAGTATTTCTGGGACACCGACCATTTATATTGATGGAGCGACTTACACTACACAATGGTGGCCACCTAATGGCACATATACCTGGCTAACTTCTAATTTTAGCGATGGCAGTCATATCTATAAGATTCGGGCAATAGATACTTTAGGAAATATAGGGGAATCGGAACTGCAGGTATTAATTATTGATAATTCAGCACCTGGCGCACCCATTTTAGCTCAGCCGCCATCTCCTACACGCTTTGCTACGATTACTATAAACGGGACAGCAGAAGGTTCATCTACCGTTACCCTTTACCTTAATAGTGTAGAATATGGGACGGTGAGTGCTTCTAATTTGGGGACATTTAGCCGTTATGTAGTTCTTTCACAACAAGGGTCAAATACCATCACGGCACGAGCCACAGACCTACTCGGTAACGGGCCAGGATTGGAGTCATTGCCAGTAGTGGTTGTCTATGATTCTGGCACACCGAGCCTTACCTTAGGAACTGTAGAGCCTGGCAGTTCCAATAATGTTGCTATTTTGGGGACAGCGACAGATTTAATTACTGCTGTGCGGGTGGAGTATCAACTCGATTCTAATCCTGCCTGGATTTCGGCTACGCCAAATGATGGCGTATTTGATTCCGGCACAGAGGCATTTACCATATTCCTATATAATTTAGCCGATGGCACACATACCGTTGTGGCAAGGGCAATTGACCAGGCAGGGAATATTTCATCCAGCCAGACCTGGACATTCCAGATAGATACTACGGGTCCTGTGACGACCAATCTTAGTCTATCTGCCATTGTAACTAATAGCACGATTACTATTTCCGCCCAAATTACAGATAGCCTTAATCCCGTAGTTGAGGCACGATTCTATGTCGATACCTATCCGTCAACCGGGACATTAATGGTCGGCACAGGTAGTCTAAGCAGTCCTGTTTATGGCACACTAAATATTAGTAATTTAGCAGATGGCACGCATCTCCTCTATGTGCGTGGTAAGGATAGTCGTGGTAACTGGGGTAGTCCGCAGTCAACTATCTTCATTGTGGCAAAGGCAAATATTGTGGTGGTAGTTAATCCAGTGAGTCCTGACCCGCTGGGGACGACTACCTTGCGAAGTACGGGTTATGCCGCAGATTCAACCGCTAAGATTACCTCTTTGAATTGGACATTAATTAGTAGCACCGGGACGATATTAGCAAGTGATTCTATCTTGCCTAAAGATGGCACCTTTGATGAATTAGAGGAGGAGTTTGATTTTGGCACGGTGTCATTATGGCAGGGGACTTTGACAATGTCCGTGCGGGCAGGTGATGAGGCAGGAAATTACGGGACGGGCTCAGATACCTTTGTCATCGATATTGGCACGTCTACGATTGAATTAGGAACTATTCCGTCACCTGCAACAACTAATGATGTCTCCATTTTAGGCACGGCATCAGATACACTTACAACTATCACTACGGTAAAATATCGCCTGGATTCTGGTAATTGGTTAGTGGCATCTGCTAATGATGGTATTTTTGATGAGGCGATGGAAACCTTTACTATTTACCTCTACGAACTATCAGAAGGAACACATACCGTCAGGGTAATTGGTGTTGATTCAGCCGGGAATGAATCTATGGAGAAGACCTATTCATTCCAGATAGATACACGAGGACCTACCGTATCAAATATTCAAGTGAACTCTAACCCAACTAATGCTACGGCTACCTTAAGTGCTACTTTGACAGATTCGCTAAACAATGTTTCATCAGCAGAATTCTATATTGATACTTACCCAGGGACAGCAACAGCGATGGCAGGTGTGTTTGGTAGCCGCACAGTAAATGTAACAGGCACTATTTCAATTACAGACCTTGCTGAAGGTCAGCATCTGGCATATATTCGTGGTAAGGATAACCTTGGTAACTGGGGTGATGTAGGCTTTATTTTATTTACGGTAGATAAAGGCGGGTTATTTGTTTATGTTACGCCAGTATCCCCAGACCCGGCAGGGACCACTACCGTTACAGTGAAAGGTTATGTGCAGGATGGAAGTGTGGTGATTAGTGCCATTGCCTGGCGATTGGATAGTGGTACCTGGACTTCGCTACCAGGTCCATTTGGAGACCTTAAAGAGGATTTCTCTATTCAGGTTGGAGTTACTACTGATGGTCCTCATACGGTTACAGTGCGTGGGACAAATACTGCGGATAGTTCTGCCGAAGGATATGATACATTCGTTATAGACCGAGGGACTCCGAGTATAACTTTAGTTTCATTGTCAGGTGTGGTAGGTAATGACATCAATCTAACAGGGACTGCAACGGACAGCACAACTAAGATAGTTGATGTCCGATATAAGATTGATACTGGCGCCTGGAACTCTGCTTCTTCGATGGATGGTGCGTTTGATGAGGCAACGGAGACATTTACTATCGCCCTGGTTGAATTACCTGAAGGCACACATACACTTACTGCGCGGGCAGTAGATGAGGTGGGAAATTACAGTAGTGAGGTTGTTAGAATATTTTGTGTAGATACCAGAGCACCTGAGGTAAATATCTATGCAGTAGATGGTGCTACCCCTGGGTCAAAGGTATTGGCAGGCACGGTTGATGTGGCATTTATCGCTTATGATACCGTTACTTCGCTTATCGGCACTCCAACCATATTAGTTGATGGTAACAATTGGGGTTATGCACAGGTCTGGACTTCTACTACCGGCTATGGCACTTATTCCTGGAATACAACCTCCTTACCCGATGGTGCTCATACATTACAGGTGATGGCAACAGATACAGCGGGTAATGTTGGTTATTCTTCCTTAAGGACAGTCATTGTTGATAATGTTGTTACCAGTGTTATTACGATTACCAACCCTGTGTCTGGCTCACGAGTCTCTGGGACAGTAACTATCAGGGTTTCAGCACCTGCAAATACCCAGTATGTTCGATTCCAGGTAGGGACGGAGGCTAACTGGTATAATCCAGTCAATGGCACAACTACGCCGCCGTGGGGAACAGATACAGATGGTAGTGATAATTGGACATTCTACTGGCGGACGCCTCTATTCCCAGATGCCAGCAATTATAAAGTTAGAGCAATAGCTTATGCGACAGGGAGTGTGGTGCTTGGTACGGCAACCAATACTGAGATTACGGTAGATAATACCCCAGGGACAGTAACTTTTGGCACTATACCCGCGGTTGTTTCCAGAACATTAGTAGGCACGGTAACTGCCGCTTCGGATGTTGACCAAGTATTATTTGAATATCGGAAAGAAGGAACAGTAGAATGGTATCCAATCTCTCTCGACATCTCCCCACCATTTGGTTTCTCATGGAATACACTTGGTGTAGAAGATGGGACTTATACCATAAAGGCTACACCTAAAGATACTATGGGTACAGGTACACCGAATATCAGTAATGCCTTTAAGGTGGATAATACCGCCCCGGCATTGGTCATAACGAGTATAGATGGTGCAATAGTCGGGGCAAAGGTATTAGTTGGCACAGTAGCAGTAGTATTTACGGCACAGGATACGACGAGCTGGATAGAAGGGACAGTGACGGTGTTGATAGATGGGAATGAGGTTGGTTCAGCGAGTTACTGGACAGCACCCAATGGCACATATACCTGGGTAACACAGAATTATCCGGATGGTGCCCATA
>JBFLYA010000018.1 GCA_040757115.1 bacterium
TGAGATTTCCACCAATTGCCTCACTTAAATTTTTAGCCTCAATTAAAGGGGTATTACCTTCTTTTAAAGTAATTATTGGGGTTTTATCCCTCACAGGTAAAAAATCTTTATATTGGGCAATTATCCCCTGCCAGTTATTATTCATTGTTTTTTTTCACCCTTTGAAAATACTTTTTTTAACTGAAATGGTAACTATTCAGCATACCAAGCAAGTAGGAAGTAGGTAGTAGGTAAGTAGGAAAGGGATAAAGGATGTGCACGGTATTCCTCTTCTGGGGACAATGTCTCCCCTTTCCTACTTTCCTACTCTCCTACTTTCAGGAAAATCCCCCATTTCACTGATGCATTACCTTATTTCTTCAAGAGATCCCTGGCTTATATTATAGGCATTTAACTTATTCTTTATGCCTTGTTTCTTAAAACCTTCTGCAATATTTGCTGGAATAGAAACAGCCGCTCTGCACATCTGTTGCACCAATCCATATTTTTCTTCAGTGGGGAAGTTTTTGGTTATTTCGTATATTCTTATCACTAAATGATGGCTTTTTTGCCATACTACAAGTTGTCTAAAATCATCTAACTTCTCATTCATTTTCTTTCCCTTTCCTACTTCCCTACTCTCCTACTTTCCTACAGGGTGAATAGTTACTCAGAATCCTATTTTTATGGTTCTTTCTGGTGGTGGAGCCATTAGAGCTTTTATGGCATCAAAGATTATCTTAAATTGGGTGTCATACTTTCCAAATTGTGCATCATACTTTCTCTCCATGTCTTCAACTTTTCTTCTCAATTCCTCATGGGAGCTTAATATTTTTCTCATCCTGGTAAATGCTCGCATGATTTGGATATTGACCAGGATAGCTCTTTCGCTGTTAAGGACAGATGACAGCATAGCTACGCCTTGTTCTGTAAAGACATAGGGATTCGTAGGCGAATGCTTCATGATTTTGAACCTATCGCAATTTGCGATAAGTTCCTCTTTTTCCTCCTTGTTTAGCTGAAACATAAAATCTACAGGAAAGCGTTTAGCATTCCTTTTTACCTGTTCTCTCAACCTAATAGGTTTTACTTCATAAAGTTCTGCCAGGTCTCTATCCAACATCACCTTTTGGTCTCTTATTACAAAGATTTTAGTCTCTATCCTTTCTATCGGTATTAACTGATTCATGGTAACCGCCTTCTTCTACATATTTTTGAAGTAATCTTCTTGAGAATTTCCATACCCGGTCAACCTGTTTAGCAGGTATTTCGCCTTTTTGGACATGCCTTCTTATTACTTTTGCTCATTCTGAAGATATTCTACCAAAAATTTTATCCTATGTCAACAAATTTCTTGCCATTTGTGAGGAAATTTGTTATAATAATAGAGTTAGAGGTCAAATATCCCTTTTCTGACTTCTGGTTTCTGACCTCTGTCAACAATCTAATTATGTCCCACAATTTTTACTGAACACTGTGAAGAGTGATAATTCACAATTGACAATTCACCATTCACCATTATTAAGGAAATTTAGGGAAGAAATTGTGAATGGTGAATTGCGAATTGTGAATGAATGTAACATTGTTCAGTAAAACTTATGGGTAAAGATAAAGTCAACAAATGGAGGGTTTTCAATGGAGCAAGACCTTGCCTATCAATATGGAATACAAGATTGGGAACAGGAATTATTAGGAGACGAAGCTATCCCTGGCCAACTCTTAGCTGTTAAAAATCCACCTGCTCCTGGCAAGCCTGGTTTGACTGTTACCGGGGAAGAATTGACACCACAATTGGGCGAGGATATCCCTCTTATCCCCGGGAAAAACACATATCTTTCTGAAGATAAACAACGAATTTACTCAGCTGTATCAGGGAAGATTAGTTGGAGAGGACACCGTGTCGATGTAGAAGAAGAACTGCAAATTCAAGGAGATGTAGATGAGGATGTTGAGTTTGAAGGTCGGGTAAAGATTAGCGGAAATGTTGGTGAAAAATTCAAGGTTCACGCCGGGGGTGACATTATTATTGGCGGTTTGGTGCAGTCAGCAGAAATTATCTCTGGCGGAAGCATTGAAATAGGTCAAGAGATTTCAAAAGCGACAATAACTGCTGAGGAAGATATTAAAGCCTCTGCGGTTAAAGAAGCCACCCTCGAGGCAAAAGGAAATATTCTCATTGACGGACCAATTCTTAGTAGTAAAGTAAATGGCTATCGAGTTATCTGTTCTGGACGAAGAGGAATAATCACCGGCGGAACAACTTCTGCCAAAAAAGAAATATCTGCAATGGCAATTGGAAGTGAAAAGTCATCTGTTCAAACAGAATTAAAGGTTGGTCAAGGAGGAAGACTTTCTGTTCAGGGAATTCTTTATCCCAAAGTAAAGATGCTGTTGGGAAGAAGAAGTATGATTGTTAAAAAACCCGTTAAAAAAACCACCTATAAAATAGAAATGAGTGGAGTAACCGCGATAACTTATGAACCGCCTAAAATCGAACCAGTCGAAGAGATAACTTCAGAAAATAAACCTCAGATAAAAACCGATTTCCCATCATCAGTAATTTTAGCCGCTTTCTCTGTAGAAGAAGGGAAAAGGCGGGGAGCAGAATTATTAGGATTTCTGCATACCGAAGTAGGCTACAAATTACTACCAACACCTTACTCAAAAGGTATTCTTCTGCGTGTATTTAAAGCCAATGTTATTGGTCCGTGGAGTGAGCGATGGGATGAATTATACGGACCACCGGTTGATGGTTCATTTTCTTTTGATAATCGCTCTGATGGACTTTATATCACCATTATCCATCATCGCGGGGAAGGAAAACAGGTTACCCCGCAAGATATTCTGAAGAAATGTGAGGAGGATGGATTTGTAAATATTGAGCAGGAAAAAGTAGAAGAGGTGTGCACAAAAAGAACAAAAGAACCGGTAAAAATAGGACCACGACAATATATTAAAGGTACAGTCGAGGTGATTATTCCTGAAGATGAAAGTAAAGCTTCAATTTCAATTGTTCCGCCCAAATTAGGCGGGATGTTAATGAAAATAGATGAGGTGATGCAGGCTTTAAAGGGAAACGGTGTTGTCCTGACACTGGTTAAAAAAGAACGAATTATTGAGGCATTGAATAAGGCAGAATTTAATGTCTCAATTGATGTCGCCGAACACCAATTGCCATTGCCAGGCAAAAAGGCATATTTTAATTACCAACTTGGAGTTAAGGATGGGGTGGAGATAATAAATGATACTGCTATTCCAGGTCAATTATTAGCCGTGAAGTCACCGGCAACTTATGGAAAACCCGGAATGACTATTCGAGGGAAAGAAATTCCAGCATTATCTGGAGAGGACTTTGAACTTACCATCGGTAGAAATACCTTTTTGTCTGACAATAAGTTAAAACTATTTGCCTCTTCTTTTGGCCGTGTTGTCTGGACTGATAATCGGGCAGATGTTGAACAAATATTTGATTTTCAAGGAGATGTAGATGAAAATATTGAATTTGACGGGATTATAAATATAAGTGGTTCACTGGGGAATAAATTTAAAGTTAATGCCTCAAGTGATGTTAATATTGGTGGTGGTATAAATGATGCCGAGATAATCTGTGGCGGAAATGTGGAGGTAAAACAGGATATTATTATCGGAAATATCAATGCTCAGGGAAATATTATTGCCAGGTCAGCTAAAAATTCTACATTAGAGACAAAAGGAAGTATCATTCTCGAAGATGGACTCACTAACTGTACCATCAAGGCGGATAAAATCATCTGTAAAGGCAGAAGAGGATTTATTATTGGCGGCACTATCCAGGCACAAAAAGAAATAAATGCTAAGGCTATCGGCAGTGACCGAGTCTCAACTCAAACAACGATTACGGTTGCTCAGGGCGGTAAAATAAGCAGTTATGGTTATATATTCCCTAAAGTGAATATGATGCTGGGAAGAAGAAGTATGCTGGTTAAACGAGCCCTTAAACGACTTACGCTTAATGCTGGCTTATCGGGAATAACTACCACAGACTATGAAGAACCTAAAATAGAGATTGCAAAAAAGATGCCTATTATCCAGGTTCAAGATACCACTAAAACCGAAACCGCTAAACCTAAATTACCACCATCTGTCGTTATTTACGCCTCTTCCCTGGAAGAAGGTAAAATAAAAGGAGCAGAATTATTAAATATCTCTCCGACAGATTTAGATGGGGAGATGATTCCAAAGGAACATTCTAAATTACCAGTATTACGAATTTTCCCAAAGGATTTATTTGGTGCATGGAAAAAGGAATGGGAAGAAATGTATGGCCCGGCAAGAGATGGTTCTTTTACCCTTGAAAATAAACCCGATGGTTTATATCTTCATCTTACACCGCATCGGGGGGCAGGTAAAGCGGTAAAACCAGAAGATATATTAGCCGAAATTAAAAACCAGGAATTTACTGGAGTGGATTCCTCTAAAGTTGTAGAGGCTTGCAAATCAAAGGTAAAAACCACAACCAAAATCGGTATAATGCAATTGACTAAAGATTTCGGCGGCAAGGTTAAAGTAGATATTGGGGATAAGGGACTTAAGGCATTTTTTACGATAATCCCTCCAGACAGGGGAGCATTAATGCTTAAAAAAGAAGATGTTCTGAATGCCTTAAAAGAAAAAGGTGTAGTGGTTGGCATAAAGGAAGAGGCAATTATAAATGCCTTAAAGAATAGAGAGTTTAACAAATCTATCCTTGTTGCCGAGGCAATTCTACCAGAATTGGGTCAAAAGGCACAATTTACATACCAAATCGGTTCTACGAAATAAAAAATTAGTAACCGTTCAGATAGTAATTCACCGCAGAGACGCAGAAGAACAGAGAAGACAGGGAAATAAATCAGATAACAGAAAAAATTAGGTAATACATAAGACATCAAAACCAAATTTGTTAATCAATCATGATATGTCGGTTCTTAAAAGCTTGCTTTGATGAAAATCAGAGATGGAATGAAGTGTATGGTAAATAGTTTTTTATTTTTTTCTCTGCGTCTCTGTGTCTCTGCGGTGAACGGTTACAAAATTACCTGGTAAGCCTTATAATAAAGATAATCTTTTTATCCGTGTTTTTTTACTTTCGATTTATCAGAGGAAGCAAAAAAAAAGATTGACAAAAAGATGTTAGTTAAGTATAATATAAATGGTGTGCGGGAGTAACTCAGCTGGTAGAGTACGACCTTGCCAAGGTTGGAGTCGAGGGTTCGAATCCCTTCTCCCGCTCCAAAATTTCTACCCGGGCAATTTATAGTGACTCATCAGTGTGTTCTCACCATGTTTTATTCAACCTTTGTAGTTTTATTCCTTTTCTGGTCTCATCTAATTTTCATCTAATATCTAATTCGCGGGTCTAAATAGGCATAGAGAATATCTGCGATTAAATTGGACACAAGAACGATAACAGAGAGTAAGAAAAAAGCCGCCTGGGCTAATGGATAATCGTGAGAGAGCACAGCTTCAATCAAAAGTTTCCCTAAACCAGGCCATGAAAACACCTTTTCGGTCAGCACCCCACCATTCATCGAAAAGGCAAGACTTAATGCCAGGGCGGTGACAACAGGCAACATCGCATTTCGAGCGGCATGTTTATCACGGATTGTTTTCTCATCAAGTCCTTTTGCCCTGGCAGTAGTAATATAATCCTCCCGCAATGTTTCTAACATACTATTTCGCATAAGTAACATAGAGCCAGCAAAGAAAAGCAGTGTCAGAACAAAGAGAGGTAGGGCTAAATGGTATAAAACATCCAATATTTTCGGTAAGATTCCAATACTTTTATCTGACCAGATTTCTGGGGTTAGCATTCCGGCTAATGGAAACCAACTAAGTTTATAGGCAAATATCCATATTATTATCAATCCAAACCAGGGAATAAATATGGTATAGAAAAATAATCCAAAGACAGTGATTCCTATTTCCATGCGACTACCTCTTTTCCACGCAAGATACTTTCCCAGTGGAAGCCCAATTAAGTAAGCTAAAATTGTGGCAGTAGTAAATAAAAGGATAGTGTTAGGTAATTTTTCCATCACAATATCAAAAACTGGTTCAGGATAATAAAATGAGTGGCCAAAATTTAAACTTAAGATATTCTTAAGATAATATCCATATTGAACGAATAATGGTTTATCTAAACCAAATTGTTCACGGATAAGTATCTTTGCCTCAGCGGGTATCTTTGGGTCTAAAATCATTGACGCCGGGTCACCTGGCATTACCCGAAAGAGGATAAACAATAAAGTCATTATAATAAACAGGGTGATTATTATCTGATAAAGCCTTTTTATGATAAATTTGCTTATATTCATATTTTCAAAGAAATTTTATCATAGATTTGGGATTATGTCAACAAAAAGTCCTGGTAACCAAGCAGTTCTTGTACCTGTTTAGCGTATTCCAAATTGCGTTGATTTGAGGCGTAACTCTTTGTTAAACAATAGGATACCGCGGTGCGAAATATTCCACAAGGAGTTTAATGCAAATATCAAAATGTAAAAATCAAAATTACAAAGCAAAATGCAAAAATACTTGTAAGGCAATAAAAAAAATCAAATATTAAATATTAAAAATCAAAAATAAGAATAAAAGAATTCCTTAATTTTGATATTTGCTCTTTGATTTTTGATATGATATTTGATATGTCATTTTGCATTTTAATATTTAATTTTTGATTTTGTATTACACAACTTGTTGTGTTTGAAGTGGTTTCGCACTAAGTCAGTACCATTCATTTGTGCTCTCTGACCACGCTAAACAGGTACCAATTCTTAGCATTGCTGACCGAATTGCTACTTTGATTGACATTTAATTGAAACTATGCTATAATTGACATAAGGTAAGTAATTATGACCACAAATAAATCTGATTTTATTCGAGAGATTATTGAAAAAGATTTGGAGATAAATAAATATGGTGGTAAAGTTGTAACTCGATTTCCACCAGAACCAAACGGTTATCTTCATATTGGACATGCCAAGGCTATTTGTCTTAATTTTGGGCTGGCGGCTCAATATGGAGGTAGGTGTCACCTGCGGTTTGATGACACTAATCCGGTTAAAGAAGAACAGAAATTCATCGATGCCATCAAAAAGGATATTCAATGGCTTGGTTTCAAATGGGGTAAGGATGAGTATTACGCCTCTGATTACTTTGAGAAATTATATGAATATGCGGTGCTGTTAATTAAAAAAGGTAAGGCGTATGTCTGTGATTTAAGTCCTGAGGAAATCAGGGAATATCGAGGCACATTAACTAAACCAGGAAAGAATAGCCCTTATCGTAACCGTTGTGTTGAAGAAAATCTGGAACTGTTTCAACGGATGCGTTGTGGTGAATTTAAAGATGGTCATTGCACCCTGCGAGCGAAAATTGATATGTCGTCTGGGAATTTGAACATGCGTGACCCGGTGATGTATCGGATTCTTCATGTCCAACATCCCCGCACTTCCCAGAAATGGTGTATCTATCCCACTTATGATTTCGCTCATGGTCAATCAGATTCTATTGAAGGAATTACTCATTCTATTTGCACACTGGAATTTGAAGACCATCGACCATTGTATGATTGGTTTCTTGATGAATTAAATATCCATCATTCCCAGCAAATTGAATTTGCTCGTTTAAATCTTAGTTATACTGTGATGAGTAAGCGGAAACTACTTGAACTGGTAGAAGGAAAATATGTTACGGGTTGGGATGACCCACGAATGCCAACAATTGCAGGATTGCGAAGGCGAGGCTATACAAAAGAAGCAATACTCAATTTCTGTGAACGCATTGGCGTAGCCAAAGGTAATAGCATGGTTGATATATCGCTGTTGGAACATTGTATTCGTGAAGATTTGAATAAATGTGCACCTCGTGTTATGGCTGTTTTACAACCACTTCGAGTAGTCATAACTAACTATCCACAAGACAAGGTAGAAGAATTGGATGCTGAAAATAATCCTGAGGATGCCAGTATGGGTTCTCGTAAAATTCCTTTTTCTCAAGTGCTCTATATTGAAGAAGATGATTTTCGAGAAAATCCACCAAAGGAATTTTTTCGATTATCTCCGGGGCGTGAAGTTCGTTTGAAACATGCCTATTATATCAAATGTGTAGATGTGATTAAAGATGTAAGCGGTAAAATAGTTGAGTTACACGCAGTTTATGACCCAGAAACGCATGGTGGGTGGTCACAAGACAAACGGAAGGTTATGGGCACATTACATTGGGTTTCGGCGGCTCACAGTATTGACGCTGAAGTGCGACTGTATGACCGTTTATTCCTGAAATCCAATCCAGATGAAACAGAAGATGTTGATTTCAAAACGAATTTAAACCCAAATTCATTACAAATATTAACTGGCTGTAAAGTTGAACCTACTTTATTTGATGCTCCACCCGAAAATCATTATCAGTTTTTAAGGCAGGGATATTTCTGCGTTGACGCTGATTCTTCCAATGAAAAAATGATATTCAATCGCACTGTCTCGCTGCGAGATTCCTGGGCTAAAATTGAAAAAAAACTGTAACCCTTCAGATGGTAATTTACCGCAGAGACGCAGAGGAACAGAGAAGACATAGAAATAAATCAGATAACAGAAAAGATTATTGGTGCAGACATGGAAACACATAGGGCATGGTGACCAGATTTGTTAATCAATCCCTGATTTTCATCAGGGCAAGTTTAATGTTGGTGTACTCAAGAGCTTGCCTTGAGGAAAAAGAGGGATGGATTTAAGCGTATCGTCCATAGATTTTAATTTTTTCCTCTGCGTCTCTGTGTCTCTGCGGTGAACGGTTACCATAACTTCTTATAAAGTCCGATTAATCTTTCTTTCTCTAATTCCCAGTTATACCTTTCTTCAACTGCCTTTCTGCCACTTTTACCCATTTGTTTTGCCTCATCTGGATGCTCCATAAGGTATTCAATAGCCTGAGCGATCTCTCTGGGATTTAATGGGTTCACACAAATACCACAATGATTACCCTCAATTATTTCCTTCCATAAAGGGAAATCAGAGGCAATAACAGGAAGCCCACAAGACAGGTATTCAAAGAGTTTATTAGGCAGAGCATTTATATGATTTGGCTCTGGCAAAAAGCACACAATGCCAACCTCGGCTTGAGCCATTTTTGCGGGAATATCCTGTGGTCTAACCCAGCCCTGATATTCTACCTTTTCAAAGCCTTTCAGACTTCTGACCTGCTCTTCATAGTTAGCAGGATAAAATTTACCACAGAGAATAAGTTTTACCTCTTTCTGGATATACTCTAATGACTGAATGACCTGCGAAATTCCACGAATTTCTACCAGACCACCGACATAAATAAGGTTAAAAATGGTGCTATTATCGGTTTTATTCAATAGCGAAAAATTAGATAATACTGGAAAATTTCGCACTGCTACAATCCTTTTATGGTAAGAGAAATTATTAGATATATCATCTGTTGCTGTGACAATAGCATCAAAAGTCCTTGAGATAACCTTCTCTACTTTGTTAACCAGCCAGGCAATAGAGTATCTTGTCCATTCAGGGAGGTATGGTTTGGAAAGTATTTGTTTTGCATAATCTTCATGGACATCGTAAATAATTTTAGCCTTAGTCATCAATTTCAACAGTAGCCCAACAAACAACAATTCCGGGTCATGGAAGTGATAAACATTGGCTTTTTGTTTCAGTGCTTTAATCAAACACCTGAAGGTAAGCAAGCCCATCCTTTCCAGTCTGTTTTTTGGTTTTGGTAAGGGGATAATTTTTATCCCGTCAACAGTTTCTTCTCTATCGCTTTGAGCAATGAGGATGACACCATATCCCACCTTCGCCAGACTTTTTGCCTCTTTATGAAATATCCGGACATCAAAAGGTTGATGGACACTTGAAAGTAGACAGACTTTCATCATTCCTCCAATGTAACTATTCACCACGAAGAGCACGAAGGGCAAAGAGATGTTACAGAACAAATCTCTTTATGCCTTTATACTCAACAGACAAAGGAGACTGTAGTTTGAATGATATCCCTAAAAGATCCATCTCTCTGGACACGCATTGTTCGTAAGTGGATTCAAGCAAACCTGGCCCAAGAGTTCGATGCACCGCTATAGCGCATCCAATGACTCTATTCGATAATTCATCAAATTTCACTTCGTGCTCTCCGTGCCCTTCGTGGTGAATAGTTACCATATTTGTAGTTAATTGAGTGGTTAATTTTTTTATACCCTCCTGTTCTTTTTTATTAAGATATTTGTAACCGTTCAGGGATATAGCCACAGAGTCACAGAGAATACAGAGGAAATATATAACTACGAATGAACACGAATAATAAAAAGATTTGTAGTGCGAGGCTTTAGCCTCGCTTCTGGCAAGCAGGAAAGCGAACCTAAAGGTTCGCACTACATTTATCGAATGTCACAGGTTAATCCGTGTCCTTATGTGGCTAATTTCTCTAATTCTCTGTGAACTCTGTGCCTCTGTGGCTGAACGGTTACTGGAAAGTGTATTTTCTTTCATCCCAAATCTCTAATCCCGACTCCCTGCTCCTGTGCATTTTCATTTTCCTATGTGCCAATTTGTCGGAATTTATAATCTCCACATCTCCACTATCCCCTTATCTCCTTATCTATCATCTTTACCGATAATCGAATTGACGAAGAGTTCAAAATCCATCTCAAATATCTTCTTAAGTGTCATAGCCTTCTCAGTCACCCTAATAATTCGTTCTGCCTCAAGTTCATATCCATAAGCATGCCGAAACAGGTGTCTGAACCCTCTAAGTTCATCCAGTAGATTAAAAGATTCATCGGATAAAAGATTAGGTCTGATACCATTGATTCTAATCTTCATTCGTCGCAGAAGGTCAATATGGTATCTTGTGGCGCCCTCAATCTGGTTTTCAAAGAATTCGGCAATCAACTTGAACATATCTTCGTAAGCAGAATATAGATTATGAAGTTTATAGGCTAAACTATTGGTTAAATCCTCATTATTGATATTTTTTCTTAACTCATTAACCTTACTATCAAGCGAAGAATATATTTTTAGGACTTCCTTCTTTTGAGATTCTAAATCAGCAAGAAAGATATTTATCCTCTCTTCCATTTTATGCCACCTCCCATAATAATCCTTTCTGCAAAATGTATCTCCTCAAGAGGAACAACATTGACATCCCTTTCAAGATTCCTACTCAAGAAACTTGTGGCTAAAGTCAATTTATCTTTATCGAATCCTTTTAAGGCAATATCTATATCAGAAAATTCTCCAAAGCGGTAAGGTTTTGTCAAGGAGCCAAAGATATATGCTTCTTCAAAAGAGACTATTCCTGAAAGCTCCTCAACAACTCTAAAAGTTTTCTCCAAGAGTTCTTTCCTTAAAAACTCCGTCTTCTCTGCTTTTTCTCTATAAGTCCTTTCGATAATCTCTAATTTCATTCCATTTAAAACCTCAATTACTGCCTTTTCTTCATCTTCATTAAAGTATGGTTTTGTTATTGGAATATTCATTAATTATTTCCTTTCATTAGTCTCTGCTTTTATTTCTTTTCTTTAAAAAAGTTCTCTATTTCTCTTATAAATTGTGACCAAATCTCTGTAATATTATTAGCCAGGTATTCTAACTGATTTTCATTAAGCATGAATCCATATCCATGAGCGAAAAAATGTCTAAAGGTCAGATATTCATAAAGTTTATCCGACAGATTCTCTGATATAATCCCGTTCGATACTGAAGAATTTAATAAATCTTTATGCCACATCTCAGATTTAGGGATATTAACATCTTTTGTCTTTAGAACTTGTTTTAGGATATTTTCTACCCCATTATAAATATTATGCAGAAATGTACCCATCGCCGCTAATTCAATAACCGTTTTCTCTTTTCTTCCCATAGCCTCTTTAAGATTAATTAATGCTATTTTAATATTCTCTTTCTCTGCAACAACTTCCTTTGGTAGACTATCCATAAACTCTTACCCCCATTTCTTCTACAAGGTTATTAAATAACGATTTTTGGGAGAGATCTACAAGGTCAACAGGTTTTGATAAGTATTTAAATAATTCCGCATAAAATTTGAAGAATAATCGAGGTTCAATACCTTTTACCCCGATATCTATATCGTTAGATTCATAGTCTTTTTTTATTGATGAGCCAAATAAAATAATAGATGAAACATTATATTTTTTAGCACATTGTAAGATTATTTCTTTATCTTTTTCTGTTATCATTTTCATCACCTTTTTTGATAGATTTCGGAGGATTCATTATTTCTCCAACAAGATAATCTATCTTCTCAAAAATCAAAGCAGTATTCACCTTTTAATAACCGCTCTTTTTATGTTTTTGTCTCCATTCAATCAATCTCTTCAACCCTTCCTTCAAAGGTGTCGTAGCTTTAAATTCTAATTCCTCTTTAACTAACTCATCAACCACATGTGAACCAATTAATCCTGCCCCTCCAATGACCAAAATTTTATTTCCTGAAATATCCATTTACACACTCCTTGTCTTCTAATCTTTGAATACATAAGTAATTATAGACCAAAATGAACACTTTGTCAATACTTATTTATATATGGTCTTCGGTCTATAGTCTATGGTCTTTTTATCCTCTACTTCACGGTTATCATTCCTTTTATCTTCTCAAAGATCTTTACTCCAATTCTTCTTACCTTAGTTATTTCTTCGATTAATTGAAAATCGTAACTATTTAGTCATTTGCAACGCGCTTGCCTCTTTATATAAGATATTAACCTCAAAAGTTGTGAAAGTCTGTAATTAGATGGATAATCCTTAAATGTTTTTTTAGGCATGGTCAGGAATGTTTCAAATTCATCTACGGTTATGCCCAGTTTTTTAGAAACAAATATTTTTGCTTCTTCTATTGCTTTTTCATCATAAAGAGGCCGCTGTAATTCTTTTAATGCTTCGTCTCTGGTCATCTGTCCCGCTAATATAAGACTCGATAAATGGGCTTTTCTTTTATCATATCCAAATCTTACTGGTAAAAAGTATGTTTGAAAAAAATTGGTAAACCTTGATTCTCCATGTTTACAGCCATAATATCTCCAGCCAAATTCCTTTTCTAAGAATTGTATTGCATCAGATTTTACATAAGGGATGTAATTAAGCGGTGTAACAACTACCATACCTTTTATATATGGGTAATAGAAATAATATTGAAAGAAATTAACCGTTGGAAAGGTTTTAAGTTTAACCTTGCCAAAACATTTATGAACTGCCTTTAGATGTTTTAAGTCCATGGCATTATATCCCCATGAAGCGGGCAAAATAGATTCACTAGCAAGGTTACCTCCCGTGAGAACATATTTAATATTGTATTGAGTGGCGTATTTATATAACATGGCAAAAAATGCGTGGTCTTGTGGGACATCCTGATTTGCCAGGCCAGATTTAAAAAAAGCCAGTTGCAAATCTCTCATTTCTTCCCAATCAACCACATAGGTGAACAAGTCTATATCAAGTTTTTTGACAAGATTTTCAATATTTTTTACTGCCAGTTCAGAATTCCAGCCTCCATCCACATGGAAAACAAGCGGTCTTAAACCAAGTATTTTTTTGGCAAAATAGGTAAGATATGAACTATCTACCCCACCACTTATCCCAATTATACAATCGTATTCTTTGTTTTTGCCATAATCTTTTATCTTTTTAACAATCTCCTGAAGTTTTTGATAACCTGATTCATCGCGATGCCAATCAGGTTTTATTTTTTCATCAAAGAAATGGCAAAAACTACACACACCATTTTCATCAAAAGTAATCTCCCGGGCTGTAGTATCCATCACACAGCGTGAACATATTTGATAGTTTCCTTGTTCCATTTATGTTTCCTCTCTGAGATTGGACAGAACACTATACCAATCTTTTTTCCAATTCTTGATATTCAGGATAGGTAATAAGCACCGCCCGATGCTTGCCGTGAAAAACAAACATACTTCCCGCGGCAACTGCTGATGCATTTCCTTTTTTCACCGCATCAACAAAATCATCAATCTTCCCTGCTCCTCCCATAGCTATTACCGGAATAGATAAAACATTTGTAATTTTTCTTATCAAATCAATATCATATCCTCCCTGTGTGCCATCGCGGTCAACGGAGTTAAGTAAAATCTCACCTGCCCCCATCTCCTGAGTTGTGATAGCAAATTCAATCGGGTCAATGTCTGTTATCTTATTTCTGGTATGGTCATAGACCTTATATTTTCCCAAAAAGTTCTTTTTTACATCTATCGTTACGACTATGCTCTGACTGCCAAATATTTCGGATGCCTGTTTTATAAAGTCTATATTTTTCAGGGCAAAAGAGTTTATAGAAATTTTTTCAACTCCAATGGAAAATATCTTTTGTATATCTTCAAGGCGACTAATTCCACCGCCATAGCACAAAGGCATAAAACACTCACCGACAATATTCTGGAGTATTTCAAAATTTGGGCTTCTGCCAACCTTTGAGGCAATAATATCTAAAAATATTAATTCATCTACCTCTTTTTCATTAAATATTCTTATCGCATTTATGGGGTCACCGACATATTTTGGTTCTTTAAATCTAATCGTTTTTACCAGCCCTTGATTTTGTAAAAGCAGGCACGGAATAACTCTGTTTTTTAGCATCATAACTCCACAAAGTTTCGTAATAATGTCATGCCAAATTTATGGCTTTTTTCAGGATGGAATTGAACACCGATGATATTGTCCTTTTGAACGGCTGAAACAAAATTATAACCGTAACAAGTTTCTGCCAGAATATCTAATCTATTATGACATACCACATAATAAGAGTGGACAAAATAAAATCGTGATTGCTCAAGACTGTTGAACATACAGTTTTCTTTGACTAATTCCACCGTATTCCAGCCCATATGCGGTATTTTCAGGTTGCAGGAAGTGTCAAACTTGAATCTTACTACCTCTGCATCCAGCCAGCCAAGTCCTGATAAAGTTCCTTCCTCACTTCGTTTGGCCAACAATTGCATCCCAAGACAGATACCCAGTATCGGGATTTTTTTATTAAAAATTATTTCGTTTAGAATCGGTATTAATCCTGACTTATTGAGATTTGTCATCCCATTGTCAAAAGCACCAACCCCTGGAAGAATAAGCTTATCTGCCTTTTCAATATCTGGCATCTTTGAGGAACTAATAGCGTTAGCCCCTATTTTTTTGAGCATATTCAGGATAGAACCTGAATTCCCCATACTGTAATCAAGTATTACTATCATCATAGTTCAACCTCAACGGATAGAAATTTACTTTGTAAGTCCTGAAGGATACTCTGATTTTTGGTTACCTGAGTATCTGCATTTTCTCTATTACTCATTCTGGGAATATGTTACCAAAATTTTTATGCCGTGTCAAGTAAAAGTTACCACGAATTAAACGAATTTTACGAATGAATACTAATTATTAGAATTAATGTAACCGTTCAGGTAGTCTGGTGTCTAGGTGTCTATGTGTCTGGGTTACATAGACTACCAGACACTTAGACACATTTTTATTCGTCCAATTCGTGAAATTCGTGGTATATTTTATACTATCCTATATGATCGTAAAAGTTTGACACAGCATTTTATTCTTGACAACCAACATTGTATATGATAAAATTTATTTAGATTATAAGGACGGAGGGAATGAAGTTGGATTTTTCAAATAAGGTAGTTTTAATAACGGGTGGGACGGGTTCATTTGGCAGGAAATTTGTAGAAATTCTCCTTAAAGAGTATAACCCTAAAAAATTGATTGTCTTTAGCCGAGATGAAATGAAACAATTTGAAATGGCTCAAGAGATTTTCAGTGAGAAAGAGTATGAAAATATAAGATATTTTATAGGCGATGTGCGGGATAAGGAGAGATTGCATCGGGCATTTCATGGAGTTGATATTATAGTTCATGCCGCCGCTCTAAAACAGGTTCCTGCCGCTGAATATAATCCATTTGAGGCTGTAAAAACCAATATCATCGGTGCCGAAAATGTCATCAATGTCGCCATAGACCAAAAGGTTGACCGGGTTATTGCTTTAAGCACAGATAAAGCAACCACCCCAATTAATCTCTATGGGGCTACCAAACTCTGTGCAGATAAACTATTTGTAGCCGGGAATGCCTATTCAGGGGATGCAAATACAAAATTTAGCGCGGTCAGGTATGGTAATGTAATCAATAGCAGGGGTAGTGTTATACCTTTATTCAAAGAAAAAAGGAAAACAGGAACAATACCTATTACCGATAATAGAATGACCCGATTTTGGATTACTCTGGAGCAAGGGGTAAGGTTTGTAATCAAATGTTTAAGTCTTATGAAGGGAGGAGAGATATTTGTTCCCAAGATTCCCAGTATGAATATTATGGATATAGCTGAGGTAATTGCCCCTGAATGTAAATATGAATTTATAGGTATCCGACCAGGAGAAAAACTTCAGGAGGTGCTCATTCCAGAAGACGATGCCAGACATACATTAGAATTTGATGATTTCTTTGTTATCCAACCTGAATTTTCTTATGTAACTCACGAAAAGATAGAGGGAGGTAAGCCACTTCCTGATGGATTCAGATATGCCAGCAATACCAATGATAAATGGCTAACAAAGGAAGAACTAAAAAGGATGATTGAGGAATGAAAAAATTTATTCCTTATGGCAGACAGTGGATTGAAGATGATGAGATTAAAGCAGTAGTAGAGGTGCTAAAGTCTGATTGGGTTACTCAAGGACCAAAGGTAGAGGAGTTCGAAAGAAGAATAACAGAGTATTGTGGGGCAAAATTTGCTGTGGTTGTATCCAGTGGAACAGCGGCTCTTCACATTGCTTGTTTATCGGCTGGGATAGGAAAGGATGATGAAGTAATTACCTCACCTATAACCTTTGTTGCCAGTAGTAATTGTGTGTTATACTGCGGCGGACGACCTGTCTTTGCCGATATAGAAGAGGATACAGCTAATATTGCCTCAGATGAGATAAAAAAGAGAATTACCTCAAAAACTAAGGCAATAATTCCTGTTGATTTTGCAGGACATCCTTGCGATTTAGAAGCAATTGGCAAGATTGCTAATGAAAATAATCTAATCATAATCAAAGATGCCTGTCATTCTTTAGGGGCAGAATACAGAAGCCAGAAGTTAGAATGGGTGAAGGTTGGAAGTTGTAAGCATTCGGATATGACGGTCTTTAGTTTCCATCCGGTTAAACATATTACCACAGGAGAAGGCGGTGCGGTTTTAACCAACAATAAAGAGTTCTACGAAAAACTATTGATGTTTAGAAATCATGGAATTACAAAAGAAAAAACAAGGCTGATAAATAAAAATGAATGTCTCTGGTATTATGAAATGCAAGAATTGGGTTTTAATTACCGAATTACTGATTTCCAGTGTGCTTTAGGTATTAAACAGTTAGAAAGAGTAGATGATTTTGTTGCCAGAAGAAGAGAGATTGCAGATAAATACAACGAAGCGTTCAAAGATATGGATGCGATAACTACCCCTTGCGAAAAAGAGAATGTAAAATCTTCTTACCATTTATATGTTATCCAGTTAAAAAAAGGATTAAATCGAAAAGAAATATTTGATGCCTTGAGGGAGGAAGGAATAGGTGTGCAGGTTCATTATATCCCTGTTCATCTCCAGCCTTATTATCAACAAAACATGGGATATAAAAAGGGGGCTTATCCAAAAGCAGAGCAGTTTTATGAAAGGGCTTTGAGCCTTCCTCTGTTCCCTAAGATGAGTAACAAAGAGATTGAAAGAGTAATTAAGATTGTCCCAAAAATAATACCCAGAGGAAAATATAATCAATGAAAACCCTTATTATTTATCCTTGTTTAAGACCAGAACGTCCCCATCGTAATTTCCCGATAGGTCTGGCGTATATTGCTAGTGCGATAGAAAGAGCAGGGTATAAATTTGATATTTTAGATATAGAGGCTCATAGATATACGGCTTCTGGACTTGAAGATATATTAAAAAAGAAAGAATTTGATGTAGTAGCATTTGGCACTCTTGTTACTGGTTACAAGATTGCAAAATTTTTAAGTAGATTAATTCGAGATATTAACAAAGATGCTGTCATTATTGCGGGTAATTCTGTTGCCTCTTCAATCCCGGAGGTATTATTATCTAAAACAGAGGTTGATATTGCTGTAATGGGTGAAGGAGATATTACAATTGTTGAACTTTTGGATGCAATAGAGAGAAATCGTCCATTAGAAGAGGTAAAAGGGATATATTTTAAAAGAAATGGTAAGATAATTTCTACCCCTAAACGCCAGGTAATTCCTGAGATAAACAGAATTCCCATACCTAATTGGGATATTTTTGATATGCAGGTCTATGTAAATGAGGCTATCCATGATATTGCTGAACCTTATCCAATACCTAAAGAATCAATTCGTGCCTTTGTAATGAATACCGCCAGAGGATGTCCTTTCCATTGCACATTTTGCTATCATGTTTTTCGTAAAGATAAATATAGATATAGAACCCCGGAATCAATATTGTCAGAGATAGTTCTGTTACAAAAAAAATATGGTATAAATTACATTAATTTCTATGATGAATTGACATTCTTTTCCAAAAAGCAGGCAAATGAGTTTGTAGATAAGTTATTAGAAAGTGGACTAAAGTTTTTCTGGAATGCTGATGTTAGGGCAAATCTATTTACAGAAGATGACATAGAAATCTTAAAAAAATTTAAAAAGGCAGGTTGTATTGGATTGGGTTATTCTTTAGAGTCAGGTTACCCTGATATTTTGAAATCTATGAATAAAAAATTAGTCGTGGAAGATTTTATCCGTCAGAAAAAGGCATTAGATTTAGTGAACATAAAAACATTTACCAGCATTGTTCTTGGTTATCCTCAAGAAACCCCTGAGACATTAAAACAGACCTTTGATATTTGTTATGAACTGGATGTCTATCCGAGTGTGGGTTATCTTTTACCTCAACCCGGAACACCGATGTATGAATTAGCCAAAAAAAATGGGCTGATAGAAGATGAAGAGGAATATCTCTTAGGATTGGGAGATAGGCAGGATTTGAGAATTAATTTAACAAATATGCCAGATGATGTATTTCAATCAGAGGTAAAAAAGCATCTTAAAAGAATAGCGGATAAATTAAGTCTGAACCTTTCTGAAGAAAGGCTTATAAAAACAGGAAAAACAGTGATGTCAAAAAAATAATGTCAATCAAAGGTTACCAAAAGAACTGTTTTTTTACTATAATATATAAAAACTTAAATTTGAAGGTAAAATAATGAAGTATTGTAAAAAATGTTTAATGCCAGATACAAGACCCGGCTCTATCTTTGATGGAGAAATGGTATGTCAAGCGTGCCGTAATTATGAAAAACGCAACACAATTAATTGGAAAGAAAGAAAAGAAGAATTAAGCAGACTCTGTGATAAATATAGAAGAGAAGATGGATATTATGATTGTATTATTCCGGTCAGTGGTGGCAAGGATTCTCATTTCTTAACTCACACATTAGTAAAAGAGATGAATATGCATCCATTATTAGTAACGGTAACAGATAGCTTTACCCATACAAAAGCAGGGGCACATAACCTAAGAAATCTTATAGAAACCTTTAAGCTAAACCATTATCAATACACAATTAACCACGATTTATTCAGAAGAGCAACAAGAATAGCCTTTGAAGAAACAGGAGAGGCACTTAAATTTGTAGAATATGCTATTTATACCATCCCAACTTTATTAGCTCAAAAGTTTGATATACCTTTTGTGACATTTGGAGAGAATTCTGCCTATGAATATGGAACTACGGCCAAAGAGTCTTACTTAGCCACACCAGTTGTTCAAGCAATGTCCGACCAATTAGAAAAAGATAAACAATGGTGGATTGAAAAAGGGCTAACAAAGGAAGAGGTAAGTTCAATTCAATTAGACAAAACCAAATCCCTGCCGGAAGTAATTTATCTGAGTTATTTTGTCCCCTGGAGTAGTGTAACTAATTTAAATGTTGCAAAACGGTATGGATTTAAAGACCTATCTCATGAATGGAAAAGAGAAGGATGTATTGAAGATTTTGAACAGATAGATTCGGTAGCTTATATGGTCCATCTCTGGTTAAAATATCCCAAGTTTGGATTTCAGAGAACCTCTGATATTGCCAGTCGGCGTGTTCGAGAAGGAAGTATTAGCCTATCCCAGGCTAAAAAACTCATTATGGAATATGACCATAAGTTAGACCAGAAAGCAATGGAAGATTTTATAAATTTCACAGGATATACACCAAAGCAATTTTGGGATATAGTAGAAAAATTCTGGAATCCTGAGATATTTGAAAAGGTCGATGGTGGATGGCGGATGAAATGTCCGGTATATAAAGATTTAATTTGAGGATAAAATGTCTGAAATTACTGAACAGTTAAAAAAGTGGACAGGTGAATTTGGCAAAGAATATACGGAGAGAAATCCAACCACTCTAAAAGAATTAGAAACATTATATCAAAAAAATTATGGTATAACAAGAACTGAATTAAATAGATTGTTCTTAGAAAACCTGCCTCTTTCAATGCGGATTCTGGAGGTTGGGTCTAATGTTGGTAATCAATTACTCTGCTTGCAAAAAATGGGTTTTAAAAATTTATATGCTATTGAACCACAAAGTTATGCCGTTGAACTATCAAAATCAAGAACCAAAGATATTAATATTATCAAGGGAGATGGTTTTGATATTCCTTTTAAAGATAAATACTTTGATCTGGTATTTACTTCAGGGGTGCTTATTCATATCCATCCCTCCAGTATCCTTCAGGTTATGAAGGAGATATACAGGTGCACAAAAACTTACATCTGGGGATTTGAATACTATGCTACTGAATATACCGAGATAGTCTATAGAGGGCAGGAAAATTTGCTATGGAAGGTAAATTTTTCCAAAATGTTTCGTGAAGAATTTAATGATTTAGAACTGGTTAAAGAAAAATATCTGCCGTATCTACATAATGAGAAAAATGTAGATGTAATGTTTTTATTAAAAAAGAAGAGTAAATAAGGATATGAAGGTTTCTATCATAACCCAGGCAAGAATAACATCTACTCGACTTCCCGCAAAGGTATTAAAAACTATAAAAGGAAAATCCCTGTTGGCTTACCATATTCAAAGGGCAAAATGGTCAGGTCTGCCTATTATTGTGGCTACAACACTAAAGAATAATGAATCTATTATTGAAGAATGCAATCTATTAAAAACTCCATACTTTAGAGGAGATGAAGATGATGTATTAAGTAGATATTATCATTGTGCCAGAGAAAACCAGATAGATACTATTATTAGAATAACCTCTGATTGTCCTTTAATAGATGGATACTTAGTTAGAGAGGGATATGAAGAATATAAAAGATTAAAGGTGGATTATTTATCAAACTCCATTGAACGAACCTTTCCAAGAGGATTAGATTTTGAAATTTTTTCTTTTGAGGCTCTTGAATTAGCCTACAAAAATGCAAAAGAATTGTTTGAAAGAGAACATGTAACCCCTTATATCTGGAAAAGCAATCCAAATTTATTTAGAATAAAAAATTTTTTATTCAGACTAAACAAATCTGGGTATAGAATCACTGTGGATACGGAAAAAGATTTTGAGGTGATAAAGATTTTAATTGAAGATTATGGGGCAGACCAAAAGGGTTATGAAGAAATCATTGAGATATTGGATAAGCATCCAGAGATAGTAAAGATTAATGAAAATGTTAAACAGAAAAACGATGGAGTGTAAAAAAAGTAGAGCAATATTCAGAGTTGATGGTGGTGCAGGTATCGGCCTGGGACACATAATGCGATGTTTAAATCTGGCTGATGGATTAAAAGAAAAAAATATCCAAAGTATATTTATCACTAAAGACAATAATTCAGAAATTGAAAAGCATATTGTTAATTATTTAGTAGAGAAATTGCCTTCACATATAGATTTGAAGGAAGACCTGGAGTTAACCATTAATTTAATTAAGAAACATCAACCTGATTTAGTCATTACTGATTCTTATGAAATTGATGAATATTATCTTGAGCAGATGAAGAAATTGAATGGGACGCTAATAAGTATTGATGACCTATCAAAATTGCATTTCTGTTCTGATATGGTGCTCAATCAGAATATCGGGTTTAAGGATAGTGATTACTCTACAGAGGGATATACAAGGTTGTTATTAGGGACTAAATATGCTCTTCTGAGAAAGGAATTTGGAGAAAAGCACTGCTTAGAGAAAGAAATAAAAAGCGTTGCAGGAAATATCTTGATTACCCTTGGTGGAACTGATATTGATAATCAGACGGTTAAAGTAATCAGGGCAATTAAAACAATCGAAGATAATCTTATTGCTACCGTAATTATGGGACCGGCCTATCAATACGAGGAAATTCTTAACAATGAGATTAAAGGAACAGACGGTCAGTTTATTTTAAGAAGAAATCCTCAAGATATTTTTGCACTGATGATGAATACTGATGTGGCTATCAGTGCAGGTGGAAGTACTTGCTATGAGCTGGCCTGTTTGGGGGTGCCGAATATCATTCTGATCCTGGCTGATAACCAGAAGAAGGTTGCCAACGGATTGGCTAACTACGGCACTTCTGTTAATTTAGGTTGGTTTGAAGAAGTTACTGAAGAACAAATCAAAGAGGCGGTAGAGGATTTGATTAAAAATAGAGATTGGCGAGAGAAGATGAGCAGGAAAGGTAAAGAATTGGTTGATGGTAGAGGGGTGAAAAGAGTAGTAGAAGAAATTTGGAGTTTATTGGAGTGAATGATGAAAAAAGTCAAGATAGGCAATAAATTAATTGGTGAAGATGAACCTTGCTTTGTAATTGCTGAGGCAGGAAGTAATCATAACCGTGATTTCAATCAGGCATTAAAACTGATTGATGTAGCGGTTGAATCTCAGGCTGATGCAGTTAAGTTTCAAACCTACTCTGCAGAATTTCTCTATTCAAAAAAGACACCTAAGATGAATTATCTAAAAAAAGAGAAATTGACTAAAGAAGATGAATCGGTTTGGGAGCTTATTAAGCGAATTGAAATGCCCCGAGCATGGCATAAAGACTTATCAGACTATTGTCAGGAAAAAGGAATTATGTTCCTTTCCACTCCTTTTGACCTTCAGGCTGTAGATGAACTTGAAGAGGTAGGTATGTTGGCACATAAGATTGCTTCATTTGAAATTACCCATTTACCTCTTCTGGAATATGTAGCTAAGACAGGC
Source organism: bacterium (assembly GCA_040757115.1). Classification (NCBI taxonomy): domain Bacteria; species bacterium. The sequence continues at coordinate 23,227 of JBFLYA010000018.1, forward strand.
AAACCTATAATCCTTTCTACGGGTATGGCTAATCTTTCAGATATTGAAACAGCCCTTGAAGTGATAAATAAACAAGGCAATGAAGATGTTATTTTACTTCATTGTGCTATAAACTACCCGGCTAAATATGAAAATTTAAACTTAAAAGCGATGCAGACAATGAAACAGGCATTTCAATTACCAGTAGGATTTTCTGACCATAGCCTGGGTATTACGGCAGATATAGCCGCGGTGGCTCTGGGAGCCAGTGTCATAGAAAAACATTACACCTTAGATAGAAAATTACCCGGTCCTGACCATCCCTTTGCTTTAGAACCTGATGAGCTAAGGGCAATGGTTCAGGGGATAAGAGATACGGAAAAGGCATTGGGCTCACCAATTAAAAGACATACTAAAGATGAAGAGGAAATGTTTCATTTAGCCAGAAGAGGTCTTGTTGCCGCATGTCATATCCCCAGAGGAACAAAGATTAGCAGGGAGATGATAGAAGTTAAACGGCCAGGACTGGGCATCCCAACCAAAATGATGGATATAGTTATTGGTCGAACCGCTATGGTGGACATCGAAGAAGATGATATACTGACCTGGGAGATGATATGATAACCTTACGAGAAGCTACAATTGAAGACAAAGATGATATTTATCATTGGAGAAATGACCCGGTAACAAGAAAACAATCCTTTAATACCAGAGAAATTCCATATCAAGAACATTGCCAATGGTTCAACAAAGCATTAGAATCTCCCGATAAACTTTTCTATATTGGGATTGATGATAAAAATGAAAAATGTGGTGTTGTCCGATTTGATCTGCAAGGTGAATTTTCTGCTGAAATAAGTGTTAATGTTCCTGCTTCAAATAGAGGTCGAGGCATTGGTTCACAACTAATTGGACAATCTTGTGCCTTGTTTTTCTCAAAGACAAAAAGAAAATTTGTCATAGCCAGAATTAAAGAAAAAAATACTGCCTCTATTAAAGCCTTCCAGAAGGCGGGATTTTTGGAACTGTTTGGTTATAATGATACTACTGAAGGAAAAGTAGTATCTCTAATTTTACTGGTTAGCAAAAAAGAAAAATGAAGGTAAGCGTTCATCTACTTAAAAAAATAACTGTAAAATGTAAAATGAGCAATTAAAAATTTAAAAGTCAATTCTGTGTTCTGGCAGTAAGAATTGATTTCCCAATCATCTTGCATAATTCTTCAGCCTCATCAAGTATATTTTGTAACCATCCTTTCATTTTACATTGCCCATTTTACATTATTATTAGATATCTTGCAATGACCTGAACGCTTACTTTTAAACAAATATGGATTGACTGAAAAATTTACTGACTTCATGGAAAAGCATTATGGAAAATAATCAAAAAATTAAAATAGGTAAGAGAATATTAACTAGAAAAGAATTATTTGAAGAAAAGGGGAAATTCCGCAAAGAACGGGCTAAACTTCCTTTTAATGAAAAAATAAAGGCACTTAGTCAATTACAGGAGCTTGCATATAGTTGGGGAAACAAAAAAGATATAATCGTATGGAAAATATAAGACTTCTGCAAAACGAGAAAAAATGAGGTAACTGTTCAGGGTATAATGAAGGGAAAAGGGAAAATAGTGGAAAAATGGAAAATTTAGGGACGGCTCATTTTAGTATGAAAGATTAAGGAAAAATAATTCTTTTATCTCCAGAAAAAATCAATGAATAATAATTTTAATCTTGCCTATATCCTTAAACATAAACTCGTTACAAATACTTTTGTCTACACAAATTCTAATATTATTGTCTCGGCTATTCCATTTCTGCTTTTACCTATTCTAACCCGTTATTTAACCCCTGCTGATTATGGTATTGTTGCTACTTTTCAGGTAATATTAGCGATAATAACAATAGTGGTGGGATTAAATACTCACGGTGCGGTAGCGGTAAATTTTTTCCAGATGAATGAACAGGAAATCAAGATTTATATAGGCAATATAGCCTATATTATAATTATTAGTTTTGTTTTGACCTTTGGGTTAATCAGTATGTTCATAAAGCCGCTTTCCTATCTGTTAAAATTCCCAGGAGAGTGGTTACCTATTATAGCTGTGGTTGCTTTGTCACAGGCTGTTTCTCTGGTTACTCTTACACTCTGGCAGGTAAAACAAAAACCTGTCCCTTATGGAATCTTCCAAATTGCTCAAATGCTTATTAATGTTAGTCTCTCTTTGTTCTTTGTGGTAGTATTGGGTTGGAAATGGCAGGGGAGATTATCAGGTATAATTATTACCTCTATTATCTTTGCCGTTGTTGCTGGTTTTATAATTTTCAAAAAAAAATATATAGGATTTTCCTTTAATAAGGGTTATGTTAAAGATGCTTTGTTTTTTGGCATTCCCCTTATCCCACATGCGTTAGCTGGCTGGGTGATGACAGGCATAGATAGAATTTTCCTTAATTCAATGGTTGGCGTTGCTACAACCGGTATTTATATGGTAGGTTATCAAGTAGGAATGATTATAGGTTTATTAGCCACTTCATTTAATCAAACCTGGGCACCATTTCTATATGAAAAATTAAAGGAAAATAATTATTCTACAAAGGTAAAGATTGTTAAATTCACATATTTATACTATATATCTATAATTACCCTGGCATTAGTATTAAGTTTTTTAGCTCCATTTTTGCTAAAATTTTTTGTGGGAAAGAGTTTTCATTCTGCATATAAATATGTCTTGTGGATTGCTTTGGGCTATGCGGCAAACGGTATGTATTATATGGTCGCAAATTATATTTTTTATGTTAAAAAAACCTACATTTTAGTTTGCATAACATTTTTTTCCGCAGGTGTTAATATAGTTCTAAATTATTTTCTAATAAAGGCTAACGGAGCAATAGGTGCCGCTCAATCAGCAACAATTAGTTTTTTTACTGTATTTATTCTTACCTGGATATTAAGTGCAAAGGTCTATTCTATGCCCTGGTTTAGCTTTTGGAAACGAAATGAGGTATAAGATGTTAACATTAAAAGATTCTTTAATTATCGAAAACAATTCAGAAATATTCGATTTTAGATTTGAATTTGATAATATTCTTATGTGGCCATTTATGAGATTTGATTTGCATAACATCCCGATTTTCAAAGAATATAATCTTGGTCAGCTTCCTTCATCAAGGGAAAAATTAACTTTTATATATTTAAAAAATACACTCCTTAATAATCCCTTCAAATACAGTTTAAAAACCAAATATGATATTTTAATGTTTTGCTCTGGAATTACAAATGTAAAAAAGGGAGATAAATATTTTAATAGAGTAAGTGACCATTTTGCTTTTATAAATAAGGATGAAACTTTGTTAATAGAAGATTCTGTAAGAAGAAGAATATATTATACACCAAGATATTTTCCCAATATTTGCTATCACGATTTCATCCCTCTTGCAGGTTATATTAAATCAAAGTTTGTTAAGCCATGCAAAAAAGATATTATCACCATAAAAAATCTGCGAAAATTTTTAGAACAACTTTTCCCGTATCAACTTGAAAAATCAGAGTTAAATACAATAGAAAATGCTTTGTTGTATATTTCGAAAAGGTTAACTATATATTATTATTTATATAATAAATTATTTGACAAATTTAATCCCAAAGTAATATTTTTAGAAGATGGCAGTTATGGTGGAAATAGTTATATTCTGAAATGGGCTAAGGCAAGAAATATTATTACCATAGAACCAGAACATGGGATTGTTTTTGAAAATCATCCGGCATACAATTACGGTAACGCCATACTTAATTCAGATTTTTACAAGGAATATTTGCCTGACTATTTCTTAACTTATGGTAAATATTGGGGTGAAGTAATAAATTTGCCTGTTAAAAAAATAGCCATTGGTAATCCTTTCTATTGCGAAAATATAAAAAAAATATCCACTACCAATCAGTTTCAGACTAAAACAAAAATATTAATTGTCTTCTCTGGAGGGATAATTCCAGAGATGAAAAAAATTGTCTTAAAGTTCCTCTCTATCATTGATAACAGTAAATATGATGTTTCTTTTAGAGTCCATCCCACTGAGTTACCTGATGTGAAAGAGAGGTATTCTGAGATTATAGCCAAAAATACAATAAAAATAGATACTGAATCAGATGTGTATTTAAGTTTATTAAATACAGATTTCGTAGTCGGTGAACCTTCTACTGTTTTGGTTGAATCAATAGGTTTTTGCAAATCTGTTTTTGTGATTGACCATCCATTCACAGATTTGTATTTTCCCAGAAGCATAATTAAACGATTTTCGAATGCAGAGGAATTAATGAATCTTATTATAACACATAACTCAAACAATGAAATTAACAAAGATTATATCTGGGAACCTGATTGGGAAGTTAATTATAAAAATTTTATGAATAGATTAATGTCTGTGAATTTGAAATAGACCTTCACCCCACCATTTTCTCTTAACATGTTGTGAATATAACACTTATAGCACTTATTAGTCAAAATTTGACATATAGTAGTTATTAACGAAAATTTCTCATAGAACAGATATAGCAACAGGGTTGATGGTTGATAGTTTATAGTTGATAGTTTATAGTTTCATAGACTATCAACCATCAACCATCAACAATACTAATGTGAAGTTTTGGTTAATACTTACTATACTTATCGGCATTTCTAAGTAAAATTTTGAATAATAACTGCTATATTACTGCCCTAATTATTTGCTCTGTCAGTGCTTTTTCTCTGTGGTGAACGATTACCTTTTTACCTACTACCTGAATGGTTACCTCTAATCGTTATCTGTGAAGTAACAATTCCTTTTTCAAATCCCAATTGATTTAGCAATTCAGTTTTAACGGGTAATATGCATTCATTCGCTGAGGGATTTAATTTAAACAACCAATCATACAAATTTTTGTATTTTTCCACTAATAGTTTTTGTTTTTTAATCTGGTCATGAAAGTATTTATTTGGCCAGAAACGTAAATCTCGTGGGACAAAAAGGATATGTGAATGTCCTAATTCAACCAGTTCCACAAGTTTATGTGCCTCATGTTCAAATTGAACTACCTCTTGACTTTCTCCTCTCTCCGGGTCATCAACATTAGTCAGTCGAGGTTTTTTTATCACGCGGAATGGCAAATCAAACATCTTTCTATCAATTGAGGTATGTAGCCAGCCCATATTGGTATTAAATTCTTCTATATTCAACAAATCATTATGGCTGTGTGGTGAAATTCGGGTAAGTTCTAAAATACCCGGTCCTGTTTGACCATCTGGTCGTTTCATCAGAACGCATTTTCCGCCTTTTTTGTCCTCTGCAGATTGCCGGGCAGATTCAAACATTATTTGCACCTGTTGTGTTTCATTGAGCCAGGAAAAATATCCCGCGATAGTTAGGTCTATTTTTGCCTCAGAGTTATCCACATTACAGATTAAAAGTATCTCTCCACCGTTATTAATAAATTCGTCATAAAGTCCACTTTTTTCAAACGCTTGATAGACATCGCCGTGTCCTTTAGTAACGATACTTAATCTGCCGCTTTTGCGAGTAATTAATTCTGCGGTTTTGGGATTAATTCTTGGCCAACCCAAATCCTGGCAAAAATGTTTTGGTTTGACTTTCAGATTGAAATCATTAAATTTTTTAAGGTAGTCTTTTGTATCTTTATCTGTTGACGGACTATTCATAAAATATGTTGGTATGGGTAGTCCAGTTTGATAGATAGAATAAAGTTTGATGGCAATAAAACTAATTGGTGTGAGCATAATTGCTTGAAATATACCTTTAGTTGGTCGATAGCCTAATTCTTTCTCATACGAAGTGGCAACACCACCGTTTAAGATTATCATCCCTAACTTACCATTTTCTGCCAGGTTAAATCCTCTTTGAGAAAAGTAATCTGGCATAAGCCCATTTTGTTGCTCAATTACAGATAACTCGTCATAAGAACTCATATATTTTGTTCCTTTTAATGAACAAATCTCACCATCATAAATTACTTCTAACTCATTTCGCAGGTATTTCTGGCGAATTTCACCAAATTTTTCTACATCCATTTCTGGATAATTTTTCTTTAACCAGTCTAAATTGTTATTCATAACCGTTCTCCTGAAAAATAGGAAGTAGAAAGTAGAGAGTAGAAAGTAGAGAGAAAATCTTTCCTCCACCTGTTTTTTCCTATTTCTCCTGAAAATGTGTGTAACTTGTTGTAATTATTAATGTTTTGTAATAGCGATAGGGAAGTAATACCGTCTCTTCTCTTAAAAACGCACAATATCCCCCTCCCGCCATCGTCTCAAAAACTATTTGTCTCTAAACTATCGCTCCCCTTCTATTAACAACCTATTATCCATAGATTTATACTATATATTCTAAATATATGGTCAGCCAGCATAGCTATTAAAAATTTCTCCTGCGTGCTCTATGGCAACATTCCTTTGTTCTTATGTCTGGCTCGGTCAGTTTCTCCTTCGGGGTCTATACCACCAGTAACGCCCGACCTCTCTTACCATATATCCTTTTGTCTATATCCTATGCTACTTTCTTAAGAAAAACTACATCATAACCAAGATTGAGTAGTATCTTCCTGTAACTCCCTGCTATCTTCTTTCTCCTCTTCTCATCAAGATAACTTATCCCAATCTCTTTATATCCTACTTTATTCTTCAAAATGTAATAACTCATTATCAATATCTTATGTCCTATCGCTACTAATGCTCGTTTCTTCCCCCGCCTACCTGCAAGACGGTGATACTTTGAATTTAAATAACTATCCTTCTTCTTTGACCCCGCCCAAGCACTTTCTGTTAATGTCACTTTTAAACCTTTATTACCGTGAGTTGTCCCACAACTTTTTTTTTACCAGCACTCTCGTTATTCCCAGGACTCATTCCTGCCCACGAGGATAAATGTGCCTCTGTAGGAAATTTACTCATATCTACGCCTATCTCGGCTATTATGGAGGCGGCACTATCTCCTTTTACTCCAGGTATGGTCTGCAGTAATTCATACTCTTTCCTATACTTATCTATCTTCTTGTCTATCTCCTCTTCTATTCTTTCTACTATCTCCTCTATCCCCCTAATATGTCTTAATGACTCCTTTATCATAAATTTATGATGCTCCTCAAATTTCCCAAATAACGCTTCTTTTATCACTTCTTTTTTCCCTTGTAGTCTCCCTCTGGCTAAATCGCTCATCTCCTCTATAGTTAATTTCCCCTTCATTAATTCCTCTATAATTTCACTCCCACTTACTCCAAATGTCTCTGTTACTACTGACGATAACTTTATATTCGCATCCTCTAATACCCTTTGTATCCTATTCTTCTCCGCTGAAATAGATTGAACAAGCTTCCTCCTATACCTCGTCAAATCCCTTAACTCACGAATATCCCGCGGTGGGATAAAACTCCCTCTTACTAAACCATTCCTTAATAACTTACACAACCATTCAGCATCACAAACATCGGTCTTCCGACCAGGAACATACTTTATATGTCGTGCATTTACCAGTATAACCTCAAAATCCTCCTCTAATATGTTAAATACAGGCTTCCAATATACCCCTGTGCTTTCCATGGCTACATGAGTAACCCCCTTGCTCTTAAGCCATTCCCTTAACTTCAGCAAATCGTTTGTAAATGTCCTGTAACTTCGCACCTCCTTCGCAATACCAATTCCATCAAACATGCAGTTAAACTTTCCTTGTGCACATCGTAACTGCTCATCATCAAGTGGCAATCTGCACCTTACAGCTTCAACAGCCACATAATATCTAAAGAACCGTTTTTTATGGCGAAGGACCTCATGGATAACAAACTGCACTTCTTTGCCCGATCATCTCTGCTAAGGATGGCAGCCTGTATTCTCCAGAAAGTCTATCGTATAAATACTTACGAAAATTCACTCCAAGTTTTCGACATGTATCTTTAATTGACAAAAATATCTCCCAACTCCGTGTCCCTTCCTCACTTCTGGTCGGTATGATGATCTTGCGTTTTACAACATATTCCCTTACAGCTAATTCTGCTGGATTGTTGTGCAATGGCACTTCGGGATGATCTAAGACCACCAACAATCCTGATTTCCTTTCCATTGTTTTCGCTATGCATTCATCAAGTGTAACATATCCTGTTTTTACTGAAAAGAGTTTATCAAATGCCTCATTTAATCGTTTTTTCTCTTTCTCATCTGGATTGGATTTAT